>JBGCGI010000282.1:0-20725 GCA_045110715.1 Rubripirellula sp. | reverse complement strand
TCTGCATTTGAAGTGGAGATCGATTTTGGCGAAGTTGTCTCGGGATTCGATACTGGCGACTTCAGTTTAAGCAGTGGTAGTGTTGAGAGTCTTTCGGACGAGGGTGACGGTCGGTACACGGCACGAATAGGCCAAGTCGCTGACGGAGTCTTCACGCTGAATCTAGCTGTTGGCGCTGCGACCGATGACGCGGGTAACCAAAGTTTGGCCGCGGTCCAATTCACGCGTCAAGTCGACGCCTCGTTTGCATCTCCTGAGTAGACCACCGTCGACCCGAATCCGACCTCGAACGTATCCTTCGATATCAACATTGACTTTGGCGAGACGGTTGTCGGGTTCACAGCCAGCGATGTCGCAGCGGTTGGTGCGACGGTTGGCGGCTTTGTCGACAATGGCAACGGTCAGTTCACAGCGACGATCACGTCCAGCAGTGACGGGCAAGTGACATTATTCATTCCGGCGGGTGCAGCCAGTGACGAAGCTGGCAATGACACGGCGGCATCGACGATCTTGACTTTGGTGGTGGATACAGCAGCACCGGCTCCTTCGCTGCGGCTGTTCTCAGCCGCCTCGAACCAGTCAACGTTTGATGTCGAAGTCGATTTTGGCGAAACTGTGAACGGGTTTGAAGTCAGTGACTTGGTTCTCAGTAGCGGCCAGGTAGAGAATCTCTCCGACCTTGGCTCCGGTCGATTCTTGGCCCGAATCGCTGGCGCTGCTGACGGTGCCTTCACACTATCGCTCGGCGCAGGTGCTGCGACGGACGATGCTGGTAACCCGAGCCTCGCGGCTGACGACCTAACTCGCACCACTGACACCGGCGCACCGCTTCCTCAGCTAAGCACATCTGAACCGACCCCAACCACCAATTCATCCTTTACCGTGACGGTCGACTTTGGCGAGCCAGTAACGGGACTGGACGCAGACGATGTCACGGTCGTCAACGGTTCGGTCATCGGCGTCACACCAATCGATGCACAATCCTTCCAACTGAACGTGGCTGCCACCGCCGATGGACCAGTCACCGTCGAAGTGCTAGCTGCGGCGAGTTCCGATTTGGCTGGCAATGTCAGCCTTCGTTCGCAGCCTCTTGTCGTTGTCTTCGACGCCGCTGCTCCAGTGCCCGTGATTGGCACGGATCAGCCAAGCACTACGGGCCTGACCACCTTTGAGATCACGATCGACTTTGGAGAACCAGTCACCGGATTTGAGTCCTCTGATCTGACGTTGGCGAATGCAACCGCCGCTACAGAGGTCGACTTGGGCCAGGGTCGCTACGAGGTCACTCTGACCGCGATCAGCGACGGCCCCGTCACGATCGGATTGCCAGCGGGTGCTGCCTCCGATGTCGCCGGCAGAACTAGTTTGATTGGCAATGATCTTCAAATCGTCGTTGACAGCCAGGGATTCAACGCCGTGCTCAGCACGACTGAACCCAGCCCAACCAACAACGCGACCTTTGACGTGTTGGTCGACTTTGGGAAAGACGTCAGTGGATTTCAGGCGAGCGATCTCGTCATAGCGAACGGCACTGCGGGACAAGTCACCGAGCAAACCGCTGGTAGTTTCCTGGTCCCAATCACGGCAACCAGTGATGGCGAGGTTACGGTTTCTGTTCCCGCCGGAGCGGTTGTGGACGGAACGGACCGCGGCAACCTTCCGTCATCTACCCTGATCATCAACGTTGATCGAATGGCCCCCGCGCCGATGCTGTCGACGACAACCTCCAGCCCCACCTCGCGCAGTCAGTTCGATGTAGTCATTGACTTTGGCGAAGCCGTGATCGGTTTTGAAGCCGGCGACATGCAAGTCACTGGCGGCAGCGTGGGCGAACTGCGTGAAGTTGGCGACGGACTGTTCCTGGTCCCAATCCAGCCCTTCGGCGATGGGACGTTGACGATTGAGATTGCTGATGGCGTTGTTGTCGATTCAGCCTCCAATGCAAACACCGCCGCAACGCCGCTATCGATCGTCGTCGATCGAACGGCACCGCAAGCAACGCTGACCACATCGGAATCCAATCCGACCACCAACCAGTCGTTTGAAGTCACGATCGACTTCGGTGAAGAAGTGTTGGGTCTGGTCCTCGACGACCTGCAAGTCAGCGGCGGCACGGCACGCGACTTGATCGATGCTGCCAACGGGCGTTTTACCGTCACGATTGACGCCCAAGCAGACACAAATGTCAGCATCGAATTGCCAGAGGGCGTTGCCACCGACGCCGTCGGCAATGCCAATGTCGCCAGCACCGCACTTGAGATCACGGTCTTGGATGACAATCCTCGAGACTTTGGCGACGCGCCGAACGCCTCGCAGTCAGGACTGCCAAGCAGTTATCCGACACTGCTGGGTGACAATGGCGCCACGCATGTGGTTGGTGATCTGTTCTTGGGCGGCGGTGTCACAGCGGAAGTCTTTGGCCAGCCGACCGCGCTTGCCGACGGCGATACCGATGACGGAGTACGCTTCGTCGTCACGGCACTCGCGAGCCCTACCAACACAACGATCAGTAGCCTCGCTGTCGATGCCTCGGGCGCAGGCCTGGTTGATGGCTGGATCGACTTCAACCGAGATGGCGACTGGAATGATCCCGGTGAGCAAATCTTCAACTCGCAAAGCGTCACCGCTGGCACGAACTTGCTGCCATACACAATCCCCGCTGGCGCCTCGCCGGGTGACACGTACGCTCGCTTCCGACTCAGTTCCGTTGGTGGTTTAGCACCAACAGGTGCAGCAGAGGACGGGGAAGTGGAAGACCATCTGCTCACGCTCGTCGATACGACCACACGACCAGAGATGGTTGCGAAGCTCGATGGAGTGGACTCACTTGAAGTCGTCGTCAGTGATTCGGAAATCCAGCTGGTCGACGGCACGACCATTCTTGCCCGAGCCGATAAATCTGACACCAGTGGGATAACGATTCAGGACCAGAACGACGACACGATCACGCGGGTGGCTGCAGACTCCATGTCAGCCGGTGCAATTTCTGTTGACCTCGCCAACGGCCGCAGTGTGCTGAGACTGTCCACGAGCCAACTGCTCGACTTGACGGCGTTGGCCAGCACAGCACTCCAAGGAATCGACGAAATCGACCTGACGGAAGGTGATCACGAACTGATTCTCAATGTCCAACAGGTTGCTCAGTTCGCGGCGAATGGTTTGACGATTGTCTTCGACATCGAAGATGTGATCTCGGTCGGCGATGGTTGGCAGATCGATGATGTGCAACTCGACAACGGCCAATTGCTGCGGCGCATCATCCAAGACGGATCGATCGTTCGTTTCGATGGCCCCGACGACTACACCAACCCGATCAACGTGTTCGATGTCAATCAAAGTGGCACCGTGACCGCCAACGACGCATTGAATGTGATCAACGAGTTGGCCAGAGGCCAGTACAGCGCAAGCGATGGATCCATCCTTGATCCCGGCACAGTCGATTTGAGTGGATTCCGATTCTATGATGTCACTCGCGATCTGCGAATCACCGCACTCGATGCCCTCAGGATTATCAACGAACTGGCCAGAGTGTTGACGACATCAGAAGCCGAAGCACCCATGTTCGATCAGCCAACCTCATTCACCAAGCAACAAGCGCAGACGGTTCACTCAGTCACTGAGATCACACCGCCCAACAGCAAGTTGATGGATGCTGGTGATCAAGAAGCCTCACCTGCAACTCAACGAAATCTCGACACGACGTCAGACCAGAACGCGGAGTTGGAAGCCGAGGCCGTCGACTTCGTGCTCGGCCAACTGGAACTGGAGCAGCAAGTTTAGAGCCAATTTCGTTCGAAGCCCGCGGTCGCGGACTCCTGGAACGATAAATCAGAGCGGCACGAATACGATTTCAGGCTAAGTGAGGAGGAGATCGAACTGGCTCATGGCCGCGTCGACGGAGTCTCGCCAATCTTCCTCGTTGGGATCATCAAGCTGTTGATGAATGCTTGCTTCCTGGGTCTCGAACAGTTCACGTGTTCGAGACTCTTCGGCTAGCACTTCTTCCACCAGAAGTGCTTCTAGTCGGGTCGCCAGAGACGTTTCGTCCGAGGGTTCGGTGTCAACGAAGGCGAGCTGGTTGATAATGAGCAGGGCGTCGAGCGCGGAAACTTGATGGTCGCGATTAACGTCCATGAAGTCCTCCGATTCAGCTTCGACGGCCAACCGACCGTCACCTCCCCGAGCGATCGCGTTGATGATCAACAGTGCATCCAGCGCACTTACCCTGCCGTCCTGATTCGTGTCTCGGGCAGTGACGGCAGTTGGTTGTTCGAGGTCAATTGCGAGACTGGCCACGACAACGGTTTCCTCGATCACACGATCGTTGCCGGGTCCGCCCAAGAGACGGTCTTGAATGGGATCGCCAACGAGCAAGTCATCGCCCGATTGTCCCTTGATCAGATCATTGCCCGGGCCGCCAATCAGTTCGTCGTTTCCACGAGAACCTCGCAGGTGATCATTCCCATCGCCACCGCGGATCGTGTCATCGCCTGACCGCCCGTCGATATCGTCGCGTCCTGCGCCTCCGTCGGCCACATCGTCGCCAAGCCCAAGATCGATCGAATCATTCCCTTCGTCGCCGTTGACGGTGTCATTGCCTCTGCCCGCCAGCATCACATCGTTGCCGTCGCCGCCGTGCATTTCGTCATCCCCGTCTCGACCGAACATTCGATCGCGACCTGCACCGCCATGCAACGTATCATTTCCGATGCCACCAACGATGTGATCGTTACCGTCTCCACCGTGCAAGAGATCATCGCCGTCTTGCCCGGAGATCCAATCACGACCATCTCCACCATCGATTGTGTCGTCACCGTCGCTGCCATACAGAAAATCACTTCCGCCATCACCGTGAAGTTGGTCATCACCCGAGTGAGCGAAAACAAGATCGTTGCCTTCGCCGGCAAAGACGATGTCGTTACCAGCGTGGGTCGCAATTTTGTCGATCCCAGCCCCTGCCAAGACGAGATCGTCACCGGCGCCGGTTTGGATAAAGTCGTTTCCATCGCCCGCGTCCACCACCATGTTCAGTGGCAACTGCCCAACCGTCCTGACCACATCATTCCCGGCGCCCGTGACCAACTCGATACGCGAGATTTCATCGGTGTTGTAGGTTCCACGTACCACCCCATCGGTTAACACGACGACCTGATTCGAGGCTTCGTGGAAGAGCACTTTGATATAGTCTGCACGTTCTGACCCTCGAATCATGACGAGCGACTTTTCCTCGTTCTCGCCGTCAGGAATCAGCTCGATCGTTTGTGGTGGAAGGTCGAATCGGGGCGTCCCAACGTTGTCATCCGCGACCGCACCAGCGACATCGGTAATGAACACGGCATAGCGAGGATCGTTGAAGTTGATCGAACGCGAATCGATCACAATGTCGATCGGAACATCGGTTTGACCGGCGGGGATGGTCTCAGATTGGGAGTCGCCGATTGACTCATCCAGCTCAAAGTCAAACACTTCGTAAGTCACGACCACATCACTTCTTGATGCCTCGGAAAGGCGAATGAAGTAGCGTTGATTGACAGAAGCGGACCTGGTGATGGTCGTGAACTCCGAGTCTGAAAGCGAGACTTCGATCGGAAGTACATTGCCAACGCTTGCTGAATGAATCCGCTCCGCGAGTCCCGTACTGGTGTTTCGCGAGACAAATTCCACTTGAGGCAAGTCGCCGGAAAGGTAGGCATGCAGATCATCGGCGGTCTCGCCCATCGCAACGGCTTGCACTCTCTTGATCGCAACTAGGTAGGCTTCACTCCCAGTGACGGGGACGGCGGCCACCGCAGCGTTGCCTTCGCTGACAACCCGCGCGATCGTGGTGACGATGACTGGATCCACGAACATCGATTGACGCTTCAAGGCAGAGTCAAAAATCCCTTGCAACGAATCTACGTTTGTCAACGAGCCTGTGTCCTCTCGACTCAAAACCGCCTCCGCAATCGCGTGAAAGGCTGCCGCCGAAGCGTCCTCTGCACGGAGGTCTCCTGCACTTTGGAGGACCGCCGATAAGACCACAGCAGCATTGTTCGCCATCACAACGGATGCTTCGGCGATTGCTGCGTTTTGATCGCCATTGGCAGCTTCTTGCAGATGATCCTGAAGCGTCAACGAAACGCTGGGATCGATCGCGAAATATTGCAGCACCGCTTCGGTGGCATCAGGAACGCTTAGGTCAAAATCATCGACAAGGCTTGTAATGATCGTCGTCAGCGGAGTGATGTTCAAGGAATCGGCGGGAGCACGAAGCAGCGATCGCTGGATCAAGCCAGTCCCCGAGTCGACCCCGCCAACGGCAACCAACACGCCTTCTTCGTCATCGTACGTGCCGTTCGAATTGGTATCGAGCGAACGCAAAACGGAGAGACTGAAACTTCCATCGGCTTGCGTTGATGCCGTCGGTTCGCCCTCGTCCAGCAAGCCGTTGCGGTTCGCATCGAAGAATACCGTCGCGTCCTCGAGGTATCCATTGGCAGCCGTTCCAGTGCGCGTTCCCACTTGCGGTGAGGTCGCCGGTGGATTGTCATCGTTGATGATCGTGCCAATGCCGATTCCGTCGTCCACAGCTCCAAAAGGATGGTTCCCGGCGTCCACGGGGTTACCTAAACGCAAGCGGAACGTTTCATTGCTTTCGACCGCTCGGTCTCGGAACACTTTCACGGTGACGGTCTTGGTCAGATCACCATCGTTTGTGAAGTAGACCATTGGAGCAATGCCTGGCTTGACGTCATCGTTGCTATACAGAATCCCGTTGCTTGTGGTGGCGGGAACGTTGCCAATCTTAGCGCGACGTGATGCCGGAACGGAATCGTCAACCTCCAAGAAGACTGGGACGCCCACCAGCGACGGTTCACCAAAGCCCAAGGGGCGATCCATCGTGATCGTGAAAGTGAACGTGCGAGTCTCGCGACGATTCGTTGGATTGAGTTCGTTGAGCGAGCGATCATTGATGCTGAAACTAGGACCGCATGCGCCCGCCGCCAACGGAACGTTAAAGCCTTCGAGAGATAGACATCCAGCTCGAGTGATACCGCCCGTGCCACTGACGTTGACTCCGATGGGTGTGACAATGCTGCCTGTGAACTCAATGTCCACACCGTTCTGATCAATTTCGACATCAAGCTGGCCCTGGACGCCGGTGCCAAAGAAGGTTGCATCGAGTGACGCATCGCCGTCGAGCACAAACGTTCCATCCGTCCGCACGAACCCTGCGACATCCACGTCCAAGAATGGCAAGCGAATTTCAGTGGGCGTGACCGTAGCGAACTCTATCGCGCCGTTGTTCAGACTGACGTCGTACATTCCACTGACCAATCGTAAATCCCCCGCTCCCAACTGCCCCGAAACCGTCGCCTCAAACCGAGTGTCAGCGGGATTGTTCAAATCGGCGGAGAACAACAGTGAACGGAGCGTTAGATTGCTACCCGCGATCGCTACTAGCGGCGTGATGGGTTGGTTTGGCCGACGTTCGAGCTTTAGTAATCCGTCGGTAAACGAGATTTCAAATGCATCGGTGACGCCAGCCGGAACTCGAAAAAAGTCGTCGAGGTTCAAATCGTTGTGATCCAGCGTCAAGCCTCGCGGCACCAAGTCATCCGCAGCGACGTTGATGTTGATCGTGGGCAAGTCAAGGTCTGGTCCGAGCGGTAAATCGAGTTGTCCGCCACGAAGTTGAGCTGTCAGATTCCCGCCGCTGAGCGACGCGATCAGACTGGAGTTCTTGATTGCCAAAAAGGAAGTGCCCAGTTGTGACAGGCTGCCTTCGACTCGTCCGCTGATAAAGCTACCGCTGTCCATGACGACTTGACCGGCGAGACGGGCTGAGGCGCCAAGCAAGCTCGCGTTCGCGGCAACGTTCACATCCAATTGATTGCCAGATCTTTCGAACGTGAATGCCCCGCCAAGTTCGATACCAGCGAGATCCAAGTTCCCGCTTGCGAAGACTCGCAACGCCTGGGGACCGAGCGACAACAGCGATCGCAATTCCAACGGGACGCTGACACCAGCGGTCGCGATGTCGCTCAGCGGAATCGTTTGCGTCGTTGTGGTTGTGTTGACCGCGACGCTGATCGCTACCTCGCCGCCAAAGAAGTCGTTGCCGGCAGAGACTCCCGCCGATACCAACACGCTTCCAAAGGCACCGGATGAACTTGCCGGCGAACCTTGCCAAGCACCCACGACGGTGACTGCCCCTCCAACATTGTCCAGCACGTCGCCAAAGAGCCCAACGTCAAGCGAGCCCGAGCCCGCGACTGTCACTCGCCCGCCTTCGACATCGATCAGGAACGATCCATTGACAGACAGCTCACCAAATTGCAGTCCGCCATGAACCGCCAAGCGAACTTGCCCCGCACCGATGCTCACGAGTGTTCCATTGCTATCCCACTCGCTCGCCTCGTCATTCAGGTTGATCAGCAACTGCAACTCGGCGCCCACAAAGTCGACTTGCGATCCACCTTCCCCGTCGGAACCCGCTGAAACATCAAGTACCAACAAACCGTCTTCGGTGAGAATGCCTTCCACGAGCGGATCGTCAGCGTTCCCAATCGGGAGATTGACCAGTCCTCCGAGTGACAGCGCACCATAACCGCGAAAAGATCCCGATGCCTTGATTCCCAGCGGTGAGTTCAAGTCGGGTGCTACAGAAAAGTCCAACGAGCCAACGAGCGATCCAATCTCATTGTTCAAGTTCAAATCGGCGATCACTTCCACGCCGCCAAGACGCTCGATCGCCGGGGCGGAAGCATCGCGACTGAATCCAGGCGAGTAAGCTTTCAAGGTCGCACCAAACGGCTCCGTTTCATTCTCATCGCCCGAGTCTTCAAAGATGAAGTCAGCCAAATCCTGAAGCAGTTCATTGCTACCCGTGATAGGGTTGCTTCGCAGCAGGCTTTCGAGCTGATCGATCGGTGGTTGGATGTCACCTTCAGCGTGTGCACCGACCGATAGCCGCCCGCCAAACGCGGGGACTCCGCCATCGGTGTTGCCAAACTCGAACCGTCCGACTGCACCAGCGATGTTGCCGGCGATCAGCAACGAGCGTTGATCGGGGTCGCCGTCGTTCGGATCAGGATCGGCGTATTGGACCGTTGCGCCGCCAAAGTCGATGCCCAACAGTTTTCCAGTGGTCGACAAACCGCCGGCCGCTGAGCCGATTTGGCCTCGGAAATAGCTCTTTTCAAGCAGTTCTCGTGCGACAGCGTTGACTTGCGAAGGATCGATCAGGTCGAAGACGGCCTCCGCGTCGCCAGAGGATAGCGCGAGCACGGCTGCCTTCACTCGCTCGGGATCATTCACATCGACGAAACCTGCTAGTTCATCGCTCACATCCGGAACATACGCTTGCACCTGGGCGACTTGGCTTTCGGATCCCAGCAGTGTCAGCAAGTCCGCGCCCGCGTCAAGAAAACTGCCTGGATCGTTCAGAAAACACTCGAACGCGGTGCCCAATCGCTCGCCGGCGTCTCCGCCACTGTCCACGCGACACGCATCAATGACCTGGCCCTCCTTGTCGATCAACAGATCCGCAGCGATTCCTTGCAGGTCCTCGAACCAAGCAAAAGGATCCGTGATGAACTGCGGTAGTGTCAGGCGTCCATCGAGTAAAACCCCTCCGTTTTCGCGCAGCGTTTGGAAGTCCTCCGTCGTGACGACGATCGGATCGACATCGCTGACTGGCGGGAGGTTGTCTGTCGTTTGCACACGTGTCAGAAGCGGATGGTCCGCTGGAATCTCCTCCCCCGTCACGATCGCGGGGAACGCAATTCCTGATACATCGCCTAGATCGAATAGACCGTACAACGAAACCGTGCCCTGGAAGCCCGCTCGCCAATCGCGGCTCGGGTCAACAGCGGGAATGCCTCCTGTGGCCAAATCTCGAAACAGGTTGTCGAACGGAATCGAAACTTCCAAGTTGATTCTGTCTTGAAGCGGCAAAGGCATTTGTGCCAGCAATTGAAGCTTCTCGACAATCCTGAACGTTCCACCGAAACTCAGTTCACGTTTGTCGATCGTCACGGACAGTTCGTCGGTCGGCTCTCCGATCGGAATTCCCAACAGCGAAGGTTGAATGGAGCCTTCAATCGTAAGCGACGGATCAATGATGTCGAAGAACGTTTCCAACCCAGCCGATCCCGAACTGCCCACGATCGTTCCAATCGCCGACGCCGTTTGGAACTGCCGTTCCAGCACTGCCTTTGCCGACGCGAATGCTTTCGAGCTGGCGAACACCAACGGCTGGGCAAAGGGATTCGTTAACTCGGCAAGGTTCACGAATTGACTTCGGATGCCTTCGTGAACCGCGCCAATCACAGGATTGTCTGCGATCGCATCAAATAGCCGCTGAGGAGCGAGTGTTGCATCGACGTTGCGTACCTGTTGCATGAATTCATCGGCAATGAATTCGACTAAGGAGACATCGATCCACGGGTGAGAACGTTGTGCCGACTTCGCCTCCCGTTTCCACCGATCGAATTGTTCAAAAAAGAACTCAGCGTCAATCGTTGCTGCGGATTCGGACGCGTCCAACCCTTGATCGTAGCCGTTGTCACCTCGCGGCACACGAGTCAAATCAACATTGCGAATCAAATCGCGTAGCACTCGTGCCTGAGCCGTCGCACCATCGCCGATGTTGCCGACCACCGAGTCAATCACCGTCTTGACGCTTGAAATGCCTTCCCGGTATTCACGTTTCAATCGGGAGAGTTCCTCAACGCTGGCGGAGTACAGCTCCGTCAATCCGCGGAAGACTTCGGCGGCTGTCAGAATCGCATCTTGAATGGATTGGTCGACCGAAGTTTTTGTACCGTTGATCAAGTCATCGACTTGATTGCCAACGATTTCCACCAATCGATCTCGCAGCAACTCAAAAGTGATTTCTGTGTCGGGATCCTGATCGCGCAGCAGAATCGTTGACAGCACCGAACCACGTTGCTCGTTCAATTCCGCCGCCAAATCCGTGAACAAGTCTGTCAATTCGCTTGCACCAGCGTTGACAATTTGATCGACCATTTCGCCAACTGCGACAACCGCTCCGGTCGCGATACCTTGCGTGTCCAGTCGCAGCCCCAACCCGGCTTCCACTGGTAACAAGAACGACAGCAGGTTTCCGTTCGCGCCGGGAATCGCGGCCGCCATGTTCAGCACTGGATTGATCGGGTCCGCAAAGTCGAACAGGACTCCGGTGCTGGCCAGCTCTTGCCCGAGAACGTTAACGCTGCCCAGTCCGTAAAACTGAACCCCGAATGGATCATCCGCTTGCTGTTCATCGGAATTCAACTTGGCGACATTCACGCCAAAGGTGCCTTTGATACTTGCAAGACCTTGGGCGTAAATATTCGTCAGCATGCCGCTGCCAATCAGCTTGAAGCCGTTGTCCCAGGTATAGCCTCCCGCAAGGATCGCTTGTCGTACTGAATCGCGAATCTCTTCCATGTTGACGTTCAGCGGATCTTGGATCTCGGGAACGCTCAGGATCTCTTGCGGGTCGTTGATCGTTGGCAGCGGCGTTCCGTCGAACAGCAGCCCACCTTGCAACCCAGTGATCACAAAACCGGACGCGGAGCCCACCGCAGCTCCAGCGGCGGTTCCCGCGGCTGGCACCGCACTGCCGGCGATGGCTCCCACTAACGTCCCAAGCGGAATCGGCGCACCCGCCAAGATCCGGCCGAGCACAGGACCGTGTTCAGTAACGATCAACTCAACGCCGATACCGATGCCGTCGTAGGTAAACTCGCCGAAGACGCGACCGAACAGCGTTGCGACTTCGCCGGCGGGCGTGTCGATATCCAAAACTCCAAACCCCAAGCCGCCACCCAGTGTCAGCGGTCCCAGATCGAATCCATCAATGCCAAAGTCAACTGCATCCAGATTCTTGATGATCGGTGGAATGTCAACGCTCTGCAGCACGTCGATGCCGATCGCACCGATCGCCTCAAGTGTCTTGCCGTCTTCGGCTAGCGAACGCACGCGATCGCGGACGTCGGATTTCAGTCCTTCGACTCGAGCAGGATCGAGCACCAGCTCACCCCACTGGCGAATCGAGTCGAGGTCGATTTCGAGGTCTTCAACCAACAACCGAATCGGCCACCCGCCTTCGACGCTATCGACACCACCGGAGACGTTCAATGTCGAATTCGAGAACACATCAAAGGCAAGCTCACCGACATCGCCAAGATTTTCCAGGCCGCCCACCGGCATCAAGGCTCCCAGGTCATCGGGCAACTGAATCCCAAGCTCGGTCAATCGCAGTGGAATGAAGTCGGGAAGGCCAAAGTTGAAGTCATCTGGCGCCGTCAACGAGACGAACATTCCGTCGAGTGGAATCAGAGTCACTCCAATGGGCGAGTCTTCACTGAACCCGATGCCAAAGTTGCCAGCCGAGCCGCCGAAACCAGCCAGGGGACTGTTCGGATCGTTGGGGTCTCCTAACGTTACGGCAAGACTTCCATCGCCGCCGGAAAGCGTTGACAAGAATTCGTCTTCCGAAGGGTCAACTCGCGCCGGCGCAGTCCCGCCGAGCGTGATGAACGGTCCGTTGACACCAAGGAAGTTGCCTGCGTCGTCAACTTCAAAGGCATCGAAGTTGAGATTCACGTCAGTGGCCTCCATGCCGATCGCATCTCCGAGCTGGACTGCAACTCTATCCACAGAAACCACGCCATCACCGAGCCTGATGAACGGCTGGTCTTCAACAGCGAACAAACGTGGTCCAGCTTCAGTGAACTCGACACCCAAATTGACCTGTAGCGATGTCGACAAATTGTCGATCGCGAAACCTGAACCGGGCTGAGATTGGAGGATCGAAAGGGAACCCACGCCAACCGAACCAGTCACCGAAATATCCGCCTTCAACATCGCCACATCAGGCAGCGACGGATCGTCGGTGGTGTCCGGCAAGATCAAGCGACTCGTATCGGGATCAATGAAAACCCCACCAAAAAGATCAAAGTCGCTAGACACGAAACTCAGCAGGACATCTGCACCGAAGTTGGTTTGAAACGCTCCGTCGACGTAACCGCCCAGCGTCACAGAAGCATCATGGACCGAGAATGGACCAAGATTGTAGTTATTTATCCCCAGTGTCAGTTCCCCAGTGTCTTTGATCGCGACTTCTGGAAACTCGCTATCGAAATTTGAAATTTCAAAACCGAGATCGAACGTGTTTCCATTGCCAATGGTCACGCCATCGATGATCAACAACGGTTCGAAGGGAAGATTGTCAAAGAAGGCGTCGCTGAGTTTGAATTCCACAAAGACATCGAGCGAATCTGGATTCACCGTTTCGTCGGACGAGAGCAACACGACTCGTTCACCGGGAGCCGCCTGGACCGAAGTTCCAACAACATCGATAGGAACGATTCCTGCCAGACCCAACGATGTTGCCAAACCATCGCCGGCGTCCAAATCCGCGGATTCAATCGACCAAGTTCCGTCACTCGTGACCAACAAATCGTTCGCCGTCAGTTTGATCGGTTTCTGGCCCAGCAAGCCAAATTCGAGGCCCGCCTGAGCGACTCGAAACAGCGGTAGCTCATCATCCCCGAACAAGGCCACCTCAACGTCATTGGCAGAGAAACTCACGCCGCCGACTGTCGATAGATCAACAGTCGTTGCCATTGCCAAGATCACCGGCGTACCAGACACCGTTGGTTCGATCGAACCGAGCAAGCCGGACAAACTGGCAACACCGCTGGCTGGTACTACACCGGTTGGAACCGTGTCAGGAAAGACGATACCTTCAAGCAAAGAAATATCGATCCGAGAAAGCGCAAGTGAGAAAGCCGCGTTCAGGTCGGTTGAGACCGTTTGACGATCGACAAGCCCAGAGAATCCGCCATACGCGATTTCGAGGTCACTGAGCGTGACTTGCAAGCCATCGACATACAACAAGTCGGTCATCCCCAACGAGAGCGTGCCGGAAACCAGCAAGTCCAACTCACGAATCAGAAGCCGATCGTCATATAGAAGCACGTCGCTTCCCGCAACGCTCACTTCCAAGCCAGCGAAGATCGATGTCGATGGAGCAACCACGTCGATCCGCGCTATACTGGCGATCGGATCACTTGCGCCAGCGTTCGGATCGACAGTGATTCCGCTCGCTTCTACCACCAACAGTTCCGACAATTCGAAATACAGGCGTTCGATTTGCAACTCGCCAAACTGAACCTGAAAATCTCCCAGCACAAACGCTCCGTCGGAATTTTGGTCGACGTCAACGATCATCTGAAACGGCAACACGCCGCCGTCAAACTCAAAGCCGCCGATCGAACCAGCGATATCTGCCTCCAGCGTGACTTCGGCGCGTAGATCCAACACGCCTGTTTGGATGTTGAGTGTGCTACCGGGCAGAATCGTCACTGCCAACTCTCCCTGATCTTCATCGGCATCAAGCGTCGCCGTCAGATTGCCACGCAAGTCGCTGTTCCATACACCGTCTTCGTAGCCGCCAAGCGTGATTTCGCCGTTGAGTTCGATGCCGGGAGCGACTTGACTCTCAATCGCAATCGCGATCGGACCAACATCGAACGGCACCAATTTCCCATCGCGGTACTGATACGTGAACGTGAACCGATCGTTGGGGCCCGTGGGAAGTGGATTTCCACCGATTTGGATCGATGGATTCAATGGTGTGCCTTCATAGAGTGATAGATCAAAGGTCCCTGTCACATCGATTTGGGCGAGGTCAAGATCCCCGGTTACAGCTTCGTACGTGAAGTCAAAAAGATCGAACGCAACGTTTGCGCCGTCAACGTCAGAGGGGATTTCGATGCCAACTTTTGTGACGTCGAAGGGTAGCAATCCTCCCAGCCCCGACGTTGCAAGCAGCCCGTCTTCACTGCCAGTTTGCAATCGCGTTGCTGTGACACGTCCATCACGATTGATTCGGAAATCGGTCGCGGACATCGCAATCGGCGAACCGATAAAGAAGTCGTAACTTGCAGTGGCAAGCGTTGACGACAAGATCGCCTCGTCCGAACCGAAATCATCACCAAACGCGAACTGCACATCATCTGCGTCGACACTGACCAGGCCCTCGATTCCACCCTGCACGCGATCCATGGTTCCGGTAATCGTTTGATTGGTCAGATCAATCGTGGCAACAACCGCACGCACATTGTCGGTATCGTCGTCATCAGTGACGGACAGCGGCCCCAACAGCGTTTGCACTTGAGCACCGTCGGCACGAAACGTCATCAAGTCACCGCCAACGATCGTAACATTCAAGTCAGCAAGTGCTGATGCGGCATCAACAAGCCCAATCTTTCCATCGGATCCGTCGTAGTCAAGTGAGATCCGCGACGTGACTTCTGCGCTGGCGGTCTCAAACGAAATGACGTCGGTTCCAAAGAGAGGTTTGCCTGTGAAGTCAACGAAGGTGTCAAACTGCACGCTAATGTTTGAGTTGCCTTCGGACAACTCATCGTCTTCGGTCAGTAAGTAAAAGGGATCGTTGGAAGTATCCAGCCCCAATACGAACTGGCCATCGACCTCGATGTTGCGGATCCCGATATTCAAGTCTTCCAAGGCCACACCTGGGAAGAGACTATCCACGTCGAATGAGACTCCTTCTTTGGGAGCCAAGTTCGCTCGTGCAAGGTCAACGGCTACTCGGATGACTTCGCTGTTCTCCGGAATGCCCCGGTTGAGCCAGTCTTCGATCGAGTTGTTCTCATTGTCGCCCTCGCCAGGATCGGTCAGTGGAATCACGTAGGACACTGAAGTCGCGTCGAGTAGCGAAGCAGCGAAGGCGGATTCGAGCTGAAGGACATCGGCGAGGCCTTCGTTGCCTGCCAACAGTCCAATCGCAGGAACTCGATCGGCAATCGCATCGAAGAGTGCCTCGTTGACGACCGTGCGTTCGCCCTTGACGACCGCCAGCGCCAATTGGCGAAAATTCTCGGCCAAGACTTCGCTCGTAAAAGCAGAATCGGCAATTTCAATGTCATTCCACGTGGCAGCCAGCGTATTCGCGTCGACTTCGATGGAAGTCGAAGCGACCAAGTGAAAAACGTCTCCGCCGTTTTCAGTGTTGTTCTCAGGGTTGCCATCCGCGTCGACATAGTCAAGCAATTCACTCGAAAGATCCAGCGACAACGTTGCCCCGACGTTGCTGACATCGACTTCCAGCACCGTCGAGAAATCCGCGTTGGGCAACTCTTGCAATCGGATGCGTCCATCGTCGTTGCTGTCGAGACCACTCAGCGAGATCACGGCATCAGCGGTGACTTGACCGACACCGGTTGCATCAAGAGGTCCAAGTGAACCGTTGACGGTGGCGCGTCCAAGCACACTGCCTCCGACAGAAGAGTCACGGGTGACATATACGCCTTCCGTGTCGAGTCCAAAGCCAACGGAGATCAACGGGCGAAGTTCGCCGTCGACGCTGCCGGTTAACCCCAGTGTTTCGAGTGCACCGATTCCCGCGTCAGCGAAATCAAACGTAGCCCGAGCGGGCGTGGCTTCCTCCGCATCGGCCTGGTAGCGAATCGTAAGAATGTCGCTGACGTCATCGAGTTGTCCAGTCAACAGGGGAATGATGTTCTCTTCGCCGATCCAGTTTTCAACGGTGAATCCTGGCAACGAGTTGATCACGTCGATGAGCTTCAAACGCGTGATTGCTTCCCCCTCAGCGAATGAAGATGCCAACAGATCGGAACTCAATTCCGCTTCCGATGGTGGCGTCACTGACGATAGCAAGTGTCCTCTTGCCAGCTCGGCGTTGACCAGACCGTAACCTGTGTATCCATCGAATCCGTTTGTGATCGAGAATGGATCCAGCGAGACGATTTGGAGTTCCGCCTGATTCAAGGCCTCCGATGGAGATCCGTATTCGTAAAGGCTAAAACTGGAGTTGTAGTCTTCCCGCTCCAAGAGTCGGCCCCGTTCATAAAACACACCAAGGTCTTGCTCGACCAGGCGAAGCTGCCGATCACCTTCGTACGGCTGTCCAGGCAGTCCTGACGGCTCGCCTGGAATCTGCGACCCAAACACAGTTTCGCTCGGGAGATCGAGCGCTGGCTTGAGGCGAACGAGGGTGGGACCGCCTTCGGTGAGCACAATCTGTTCTCGGGGGATTGGGCCAGAGAACCAGTCGACGTAGAGTTCCAGCTTCGACTCAATGTATGGGGCGAAGCGATCAACGGTGTCAGCGATCGTCAATTCAATCTCGTAGATTCCTGATATTGTGTCGCTGGCCCGTTCGGCAATCAATTGAAGCTGCGGTCGCTCATCATCGGTTACCGCAACCCTGAGACCTTTTGCATCTCCCACCACGCGCGCGCCAACGAGTACAAGCGGAGCGCTGGCAAACGAATCGAACAAAGGATCGAAAAGAAACCCGTCTCTACCCTGAAATGCAGACTTCCGAATCAATTCAGAACCTGCCACAAGTAGTTTTTGATCGTGATTGAACAACTGGTCGTAGTCGGCATTGACGAGGATGTTCAAGTTTGCCTCCGCCAATGCGTTCCCATCCGTATCGACAATTCGATAGCTCACCGTGTCGAAGCCCGAAAACCCATCTGCAGGCGTATAGTCAAGCTCACCTAACTGCGAGCCCACAGCGATCGTGCCACCTAACGCAGTCTCGGTATCCGTTTGAATCCGCACGTTGTCGATCGTGTCGAACAATCCCAGATAGTCGTTGAACAGAACGTTGATGTTTCCACCAAACGCATCGACTTGCAATAGATCAGGATTGGCAAAGGTGCCAAACGACTCCAGCCAAACCTCAGCCGTTTGAGACATCTCGTGAAGCGGTCCCTCCCCGACGGTGTAGGTGACCACGTCGTACGGCACGGTTCCGGTCGTGGGCTCGTACTTGGGAAGATCACTCTTCAATGGCGTGTAGATAATCTTGTTCTCGAAAACTTCGACGGTTCCATGCAACGCCGTCGCGCTCTTGATTTCCAAGTCGCCTTGGGAACTGCTCTGGGTCAGCGGATCAAACGCGACCGAGCCATCGCTGATCCCTGCTAGGTCGTAGTCGTTTGCGAGCACGTCCAGGACCATTCCACCAAGAACGCGTTCGCCTATAGGTAGCTTGTAGTAGTCCGGAGCAAGCAACGGGCGGAGCGTGATGTCCGTCGCCTGGATCATCGCTTCCCGCATCTGCGCCGCTGTGATCGCGGATTGATCGAGTCCCGATCGGATCAGCGCGGCAACACCAGCAACGTGGGCTGCGGATGCGGACGAACCGTCGAACCGGATGCCGCTGGACGTTGAACTGCCGAAGTTACTCGTGGCTGCGGTGAACGTCCCTGAGGGTGCGACTACATCGATACCGGATCCGAGCTGGAGTTCGCCCGTGACCGAGTCAAAGACGTAAGACTGCCCTCGGTCCGAGTCGCTGGCCACGCCGATTACGTTCTGCGAAATCCGAAGCGCCCCAACGGTGAATACCTCCGAAAGCTTGTTGTCGCCCCGAAGCGATCCTTCGATGGGCCTCAACTCGACCGCTCCATTCGAGCGAACTGCCAAACGGATCTCTGGCAGGTCCGCAGGATCAAAGTTCGAATCAAGCAGCGATTCTTTGTAACGAATTGCCACGAAGTAGAGGGGGAAAGCCTCACTTAGCGGCTTCGCTGGAAAGTGGATCGATGCGGTTTCGTTGACGTCGATACTTCCTATTGGAATCTGGTTTCCTGCGCGTTTGGTATCTAGCAGCGTTCGACTGAAACCATCCGCCACCACGTTTCCGCCATACAGCAATGCCTCGAAGCCAAACGCAGGATCATTGAAATCATCACTCCACTGGATTGTCACCTCCGGGGACATCAAGTGATGACCGCCGATGTTGAAAATCGGAAGCAGGTAAGCCTCATCCGACGCTTCCTTGCTTGGGTCGAAGACATGAAAGAAACCGGTCTCCGTTTCGCCCGGTTCAAACTCGCCCTCATCCAGCGGGCCAATGGTTCCGAGTTCAAGCTCGAGCGGTGACTCGTAGAATTTCCCAAACTCATTCCCCGCCGCGCCGATGAAGAACATTTCTTCCGACGCGGCCAACTCTTGGATCCGCTGTGAAATCGGGTCCGAAGCAAGATCAAACCAGGGCTGGCCATCCAGTTCGATGTCGTCAACGACCACTTTGACGTCATTGGCTGCAAACCAATCGAGTGCAATCAGGTAACTTTCCACCGAATCGACTGGCGCGAAGTACAGTTCGGCCTCGGGCGCGATGTCATGGATAATTTCCATTGTTGCGGTACCCTCGTCTCCGCGACCCAAGCCGAGAGTCTCATGGAGAATGACTTTGTCCGGCGTGATTTCGGGCCGAATTGCTGACTGCGCTTGGGCGAATGATTCGGCACCGTCAGAGAGAACTCCTAGTTTGACTCCGTTTCCCCGCAGCCCGTCCAGTTGCGGTCCTGCCAAGTTCAAGAACGGCAATCCGTCGGAGGCAACACTTCCGGTCGTGGGCGGAAGGTAGTTTCCGAAATTGTCGAACTGATAACCTTCCGTGAAAAACAGTTTCAATCCATTCAGCACTCGGGCGAGCCAGAGTGCATCGTCGTTCGCTGCAGCCGTCGTGATCGCTGCATCAGGCGATTGAGGACTTCCACTGAGCAGGGGAATGTTGGTGGAATTGAACAGATCGATCAGCTGTTGGCCGAACATCGAGTTCACGCCCCCGCTTAACGTTCGTAGCGCCGCAAGCAACAACTCGTCCTCGGTAGGAAAGTCAACGTCGTGCTGGACATCCACCCCATCGCCAAACGCGAATTGCCAACCGCCAGCGAAAGTCAGACCGATTGGCTGGATGGTCAGATCCAAGTCCACCGAGGCAGATCCAGAAACACTGGCTGTGATATCGTCGACGCTATCGAACTGTTCGAGTCGTAAACGCCCGACAGCAGTCGGCGAGACTTCAGCAACGATCGAACTCGCACCCGTTCCCGCTGAACCGCTGGCTTCGATCGAAAGAAGATTCGCTAGCCCCACTTCGCCGCTGACTTCTGCATCGGCGTGAACGGCCAACATCGCGCCGGAGTCGCCGTCAACGTAGAACCCGGCATCATCGATACCAAAGCGAACCGTGATCGACAGATCCGCCGCCATCGCCATGTCGCCGCTGAGCCCGAGGTTGGCAGCAAGTTGTTGCATCAACTCGCCAGTTTCCGAGTCGAATCCGTCCGTCGCGAGGAGGTTCGCGACGGTCATCACGACTTCGGCTTCGATCAGTTTTCCATCGATGCAAACATTGCCCTCTCCACCGCACAACAGCGTCACTCGATCGCCAAGTGCCGTATCAAGCTGCGTTGCGAGCTCTGGAATCGTGGTCACGGGATCCGTCAATTCGACCAATGTTTCGCCTGCGACATCCGCAGCATGGACGCCTAAGCCGAAAATCGTCGCGAGCTCGTCTGGGAGGACCGCAATCAGCGATTCATCCAGATCAAATCCGCTGACCCAAGTTGGAATCTGATCGCGCAGCTGTGCCAGTCCGTTGTTCAAAGCAACACGTGCCGACTCTGCGTCGACGGACGTATCTTCGGCAACCAGCGCCATCGAGGTTCCGCCGACGATCCGCGCCAGCGCAACGTTGTCGGATATCTGGAAACCCGACTCACTATCGAAATCTCCGGCCACTGTATGGAACGATAGGATCTCAAACGTATCGGCGGGCGAGGGCACAAAACCTTCAGTGAAGGACACGCCCACCGCACCACTCAGCGATGCTTCCCCCGCCACCACCAGCCGGTCATGGTCACTAGGCACCGTT
>JBGCGI010000281.1:0-3420 GCA_045110715.1 Rubripirellula sp. | reverse complement strand
CTCCAGCTCGGTTCCATGCAACTTCTCGGAGTGAATACGGACTTGGAAACTGCTTGTCATCGATCAGCTTCGGTTGCCAGTTGTCGCTTCGACTGAAGAGAACCGGCCGATCATGATCAATCTGATCACCCGGCTTCACGTAGGGAATTTTGATCAGTTCCGCATGAATCGAGTCTTTCGGCGCCGAGCGAATCATGTGAATGGAACGATTCAGTCCTCGCTTCGTTTTCATCACCACGAAGTGTTCAAAATCGCTTGACCACCAGACTCTTCCACCGTACCCGTGCTGCTCGGTCCCATCCTCGGTCAAAATCGTTTCTGACTCTTCATGCTTGTCGTGAAGAACCAGATTGAAGTCGCGGATCTCAACGCGATAGGGCCGATCAGCCGGGTCGGCATCATCCGGCCTGCGAGTACGACCGCGGAAGGCAAGTGGTTTCGGCGTCCGGTCGTTGACGATTGCGAAATCATCGTCAGCGGATGCTACGAACGCCGCGACGGGCTTCCCCGCATCGTCTTTGCACAACCAGGCATGCCCTTCGAACGTGTTCTGTCGAAACGTTTCGCCTGGATCGACTGATCCGTATTCTCGGAGTTCGCCTTCGGCAGTCACCCAGAACACCTGAAGCGACACTTCGAGGTCGTTGCGAATTCGAATCGGCGTCCGAGTGCCACCGCCTCGACTCCGTCGCATTCTCTGCTGGGCCTTCAAGCCCCAATCGTTTTCGACGCCATTGACGTTGGGTTCCGATTTCGACAGTGGGCCATTGGGTACTTGAAACTGCCAGTGTTGGTCTGCGAAGCGAAATCGAAACTCCTGTGCATCATCAGAGAACGAGATCGAGTGCAGTTTCAAATTCGACGCCTCTGGTTGGTGACTCGTTGCCTCTGCCAGTGACTTGGACAATTGCTGATGATCGAAGGCGAGTCGCCGAACGCCTGCGGATGCGTCCACCAGTACAAACTCATACGAGTCTGCAGAGGTCTGAACGCGATACCAGAACTTGTTTCCGAACCAGCGTGGCGTGACGGAATCCCGGAAGACCTTATTTTCCATTCGAGCGAGATACGAGTCAGAGCGTTCGTAGTCGGCTGTCGTTCCTTGCGCGGCCGAACGACTTGGAGCGGCCGCTGCGGCGATGGCAATCGCGATCAGGCCCCAAATCATGGGCCTAGGGAGGAGGATGAAGCAAAATGCCTCCCGATGCGTCAAAACGCTTTTGAGGCTATTTTCTTGCGTTGCGTCAGGTGGTTGATTCATCCGAGTCAGGCGCGGGTATAAAGAAAGAGGACAGAACATTGCGATCAGTTGGTTTGAGCGACATCTACTTTACTTCGACGATCAGGTGACACGATGGGGTTGTCTATCCAATACCGGTCGACCGATGCGATGCATCCTGCATTGGCGTACGAAATCAAACAGCATGCAGATCGGCTCAGCGAAGGCTACTCATGGCTGAGCTGTGAGCCGGTGACGCTCACGCAGTTGAGTGGCGGGTTTCTTGGGGGGGCCAGCAAGCCAAACTTCTTTCCTGTCGAAGTCGATATCGACTGCTCTTCCAAAGACGGCGTTCCCGATGGAACGGTACTGACTTTAGCAGAAGTGCTCTGCACGCTGTCACGTGAGCATGGCGTTGACTGGGAAATCGGGCACGACTTTGAGTCCGAACCGATCGGCCGGATCTCTCATGGCAAAGTCGGCGAAGAGCTGGTCGAGCAGCTCGAAGCGCTCGGAAGCGTTGGCGATCTCTTGGAGAACATCTTTGATGATGAAGAAGATGATGGCGCTGAGAGTATAGAGCTCTCGGGCGAGGATCTGCATGCTGAGAAACTTGCCCAGTGGACATCTGCCGAATTTGGCGGCGACGATCCGATCTCCGATGTCACCGAAATCGACGACGATGACGAGGAACCTTGGGTCGTGAAGTTTCCCGCGTCACCGAAAGAGTGATTTTCCGGCTGCCTGTCACATGAAGCACTGGTCATCCAAACGCTGTGAAGCGGTCAGGAAAAGCCAATCTAGTGATGAGCGTTGGGCGACGAGATCGGCAGTGAAGTAACGATCGGCGCGATCACGGGAGCGGCTCGCTTCAAGCCGAAGAACCCTCGCTCGTTAATCACATCCGCCACTTCTGTTGGAACGTGCTCCATCCACTCGGGCTCGCCCGACTGAATCTGACGCAACACTTCCCTTGAGAAAGTCGACAGGTACTGAGGGTTGTGATTGTCTAACTGTGAGATGCATCCCTTGTCGACCAAGTGCTCGTATAGCTTGCGGATTTCCGGAGCGACTTCGATGTTGTGGATCGTTGTCAGGTCGCCAGTTTCCCGGTTCAGCAATGGGTAGATGTAGAGTTTCAGATCGTTCTTGAACAACCGACCGAAGGACTCCAGAATTCCACCTGTGAGGTTGGTGTAGTATTTCTCGTCGAAGAGATCATTCAGACTTCCGGCACCCATTGTGATGCCGATTCGCTTCTTGGTGTACCGCGATAGGTAGGCGGCAAGTCGATAGTACTCGAAGTAGTTCGAGATCAAGACGGTCATGCCGTTGGCTGCCATCACATCAACACGTTGCAAGAAATCTCGCAGGTCGATGTCACCATCGTTGCCCTTCAAATTGCCCATTGTGATTTCTGCCAGAGAAACGATTTCGCTGGCCTCGACGTCTTCTTCTTGCGAGAACGTTTCTTCCGCGGCGCGCAACATGTCGACGTTGACATGAGTGACAGGGCGGAAGCTTCCACGCTCAACCAGAATGGGCTTCTTGTACAGAACTTCCGAGGGCTGCAAAACTTCGCCTGAAGCAGAGAACATCGCTGCATCGCTCAGTCCCAACTGCACCAGTCGCAGGCTCATCACGCGGTTGTCGACGTGTCGGAATGCGATTCCCGAGAATTCGATCATGTCGATCTCGATCCGCCGTGTGCTGAGGTTGTCCAGCAACGACTCGATCAATTGATCCGGCTCGTGATTCAAATTGAACGCGCCGTAAATCAGGTTGACGCCGACGATTCCCAAAGCTTCCTGCTGCAATGCGTTTTCAGTGTCCAGCATCCGAACGTGAATCACAATCTGACTGTCTTCATCGCGTGGATGAGCTTGGAAACGAATCCCCATCCAGCCATGGCACTCATTGGTGCCTTTGAAGTTCCGCGCTGAAACGGTGTCGGCGAACGAGAAGAAGGAAGTCGAATCGCCACGATGCTCGCGAAGCCGCTCCAGGTTCAGCGTGTGCTCGCGCTCCAACATGTCTTCCATTCGCTGGCGGCAAACGTAGCGATCGCAAGGTCCGTAGATGGAGTCACTGACCAGCATGTCGTAGGCAGAGATGCTCTTGGCGATGGTTCCGGCCGCGCCACCGACGCGGAAGAACCAACGCACAACTTCTTGGCCTGCACCAATCTCGGCAAAGGATCC
>JBGCGI010000280.1:0-16585 GCA_045110715.1 Rubripirellula sp. | reverse complement strand
ACCGTCGCCAGACGGTGGATGGAAGCGGATATCGGATGCAAGCGATACTCATTGCTAACGACCACACTCTGGCGAGCGTAGCTGCGAGCTCACTCGTCTGCTGTCTCTTTGGCCTCGGCGTCAGCAGACGCTTCCGGCTGATCAACAGCGGCTTCCTTGTCACTGTCGGCTGCGTCTTCCTTCTCGGAAGCTTCTACGGCAGGAGCGTCCTCTTTGGCTTCCGCATCCTTGTTGGCGACTTCGCCATCAGCAGGCATTTCAATGCCGTCTGCCAAATCCATCTCGTCGTCGGAACCGCCCAGATCGAGATCCGACAACTCCAAGTCGGGAAGGTCTGGCAACGCGTCTGAACCGGGAAGCGATGGAGGCAGCGATGGGTCAGCCGGTGTGAAGTCTTGGTCCGCGAACCAGGCCATGAATTCCGTGGTTTGTGATTTGCCAAGAGCGGCGATTCGCCCTTCAGCTTTCTTGACCATCGCTTCGGATTCGTTGTCAGCGATCACATCATTGTAGGCAGCGATTGCGTCATCGGCGTTGCCCAGTGACTCAGCCGCACGAGCGATCCCAAAGTGCGCTCGCGATCGAAGCAGCGGATCGTTGCTGTTGGAAATCGCATTGCGAAACGCGGCGTCTGCATCGCCCAGCAATTGCTCTGCGTTGGTACGATCGGTAAACAGTGCCTGCGTGCCTTCGGCGAGATACTGCTTGCCCTGATAGAGCCGAGCCCAAGCGGCGGCGGCAGTGTTGGGGTAATTGTCGCTGACCTGCACCAAGACTTCGGCATCTTGTCCGGCGGAAGCCTGGATCAGTTGCAAAGTCGCATCGCTGGTTTGGGCGGTCTGCTGCGACTTATAGAAGCTCAAGCCGATTCCACCGAAAATCAGCGCGGCGACAGCCACAAGGATCGCTCGCGAATAAGGCTCGATGACCTTGTTTAACTTGGCCAGATAGATCGCGAGATCATTTTGCTGGAGTTCGTGACGTCGTTCGTTGTTCATGTTCCGGATTTCGACTTTGGCAAGAGTGTGCCGACTGGCAATATCTGCCCGAAGTATAGAAATCCATTGAGTTTATCGTCAATAGACTCTTGCCGCTTAAAGGCACTCTCCTGGCCTTTCCTTCGCCAATAGCTCCGATGGTCGAGCCTTGACGCGTGATTTGGCAGTCGGAGCGCGCCGAAAGACGGTGCCAAGGCGTTCATTTGTTGGCCCATGTCAGCTGAATCGAAAGGATTCTCTCTAACAAAATGCCCCGAAGAACGTCCTATTGAGTAAGTCGAGCCGCGTTACATAAGCGTTACATTGGACGGTGTCTTGTCGGTCTAGAATCCAGACTCCGCGTTCGCGCCTCATAATCTGCGTTCCCATACGCTCGAATTCGTTCGAGTCCTTGTCAAAAGGGAGAGTCATCGATGCCGACCAATTCTTGGCCAAACTTCGTTTCTGCTGGATTACTGTTTGTTTGCCTCGTGCCTTCGTTGTCCGCGGCGGACCCCAACGAAAAGGCACCGGCAAAGAATTCGCCACCCGCGATCACTTCCCTGCCCGAAATTGATCCGGCCATTCACGCTGCAATGCAGTCTCGTTCTTACCTGGACGCGGTCAAGCTGATCCAAGCAGCCATCGACGACGCTGAGTCGCCAGATTACCTGCGTTACCTACAAGGCGTCGCGCTGACCGAAGCGAAGCAGTATGACAACGCGTTGGCCGCCTTCGCTGAGCTTGAGCAGGAGCATCCCGAGAGCCAGTGGCTCAGTCGGTCGCGATTCGGTCGCGCCAACGTTCACGTGGCTCGACGAGATTACATCCAGGCGGGGGAGATCTACGAACAAGAAGCAGAACGACTGCTCTCACGAGGTCGGAAAGACACACTCGCGAAAATCTACCTCGAATTCGCTGACCGATACTTCGATGGCACGCCAGCCGATGACCCCAGCAAAGCACTGCAACCCGATTTTACGCAGGCGCTGACTTACTACAGCGAAGCCGCCAAACTTCGCCCCACCCGCCAGGTCCAGCAACGGATCGCGTTTCGTATCGCACGATGCCACGAAGAGCTGAAGAGCTATCCCGAAGCCATCGCTGCTTACGAGAGCTTTCTGGATGAAACCGAACACGAGCAAGACAACATCGATGCGGCTTCAACTCAAAAGATCGAAGCCCGCTTTCGATTGGGCAGCGTTCAACTGGCAGCGGGCCAGCCCGTCAAAGCTCGAAAGATCTGGCAGGATCTCGAGGCCGACCGGAACGATCCCAACCGCAAGACGAACGACACCATCGAGTCGTTCTTTTCACGAGCCGAGTATCGGTTGGCTCATACCTACGGTCTGCCAGCGCCGCGAACCATTGCGGACCTGGAACGCGCTGTTGGACTGGTCGAGAGATTTCTTAACCATCATCCCGGTCACGAGCTTGCCCCGCTAGCAGAGCTTGAAGTCGCTCAGGGCTATTCCCGACACGGTCGACACATTCAAGCCATCGAAAGACTGCAGTCGCTGATCGACAATCCGGCTTACGCCGATTCCAAACAGTTGCCCATCGCACAGCGAATGCTAGGGATGGAATTTCTGGCGCAAGGCGAGTTCGATCAAGCCATCACGGCTTGGAAAGACTTTCTCGACCAACACCCAACCGACCCGAACTGGCCCAAGGTTCAGAAGCGGATCGTGGACACCGAGTACGCCAAAGCAAGCGATGCGAAGAAGAACAAACAGTTCGCTGATGCGCGAACAAGTTGGCAAACGTTTCTGAACAAGTACCCGCTGGACGTGCGGGCGCCAGGCATTCTGCTGCAATTCGGACAGATGAAAATCACCGAGGCTGCAGAACTTCATGCGAAAGCGGTCGAGACAGCCTTAGAGAAAGGCGAGTCTGCACAATCGGTCGTCGTCAACGAGTCCTGCCGAAAGCTATTCGAGGAAGCGATTGTCGATTTGAGGCGTGTTGTCAGCAAGTATCCCGCCAGGAACGAAGCCTCGTCCGCAGCGTTTCAAATCGGAGTGATCCTGGAAGATCGACTCGGGAAACTGAAGGAAGCGCTCGACTCCTACCAACAGGTCAAAGGCCAATACAGCGGTCAAGCTGCCAAGCGGATCACGCGATTGACGGCGCCGCAATTGCAGGTCGTGACGGAACGCAAGTTTCGCAGCGACGAGAAGCCTCGGATCAAACTGACCACTCGAAATCTCGGAAAGGTCATGGTGAAAGCGTATCGGGTCGACATGACCGATTACTTTCGCAAGATGCATTTGGCCAGCGGTGTGGAGACTTTGGACATCGCGCTGATTGATCCGGACCAGCAATTTGAACACGAGATCGACGGCTACCAACAGTATCAACAAATCGATGGTGACATCGAATTGCCCATCAACCAGCCCGGCGTGACCGCCGTGACGGTTTCCAGCGAAAAACTGGAAGCAACGACGATGGTTGTCGTCAGTGACTTGGACATGATTGTCAAAACGTCACGCAACGAATTGTTCCTGTTTGCCCAGAACATGCGGGAGGGAAAACCGGTCTCCGGCGTCAGCGTGCTGATCAGTGATGGATCCAAAGTCTTTGCCGAAGAAGTCACCGGCGACGATGGGATCCTGCAGAAGAGTTACGACGAGCTCGTGTCGGTCAAAGACCTACGTGTCTTCGCCATTCACGAAGGTCAGGTCGCCTCAACAGTCAATGACTTGAATGGCTTGGACTTTGCTGTCGGACTAGCACCTCGCGGCTACCTCTATACCGATCGGCCCGCTTATCGACGCGGTCAACTTGTCAACGTCAAAGCCATCGTGCGCTGGGTCGATCAGGATCGATTCACATTTCAGGCTGGCGAGAAATTCGACTTGGATGTTTACGATTCACGTGGTCGACAGGTCTTTACCAAACAAGTCGCTCTCAACGCCTACGGAACGATCAACGCCAATGTGCTGCTGGCTGACTCCGCGCCGCAAGGGAACTATCGAGTCCATTTGCATCGTCGCGGTGGCGACCTAGACAAACCCGGCAAGTTGTCTTTTGAGACGAGTTTTCAAGTCAACGAATACAAATTGGAACCAATCGATGTCACGATCGATTTAGAAAAAGACGTCTACTTTCGTGGAGACAAGGTGAGCGGTTCCATTGACGTCAAGTATTACTACGGAACACCGCTGGCTAACGAAACAGTTGTGTATCAGTTCGGCCCCAACGCTGAAAAGCTCTCTGCCAAGACCGATGAGACGGGCAAGGTTGAAGTCGAGTTCGAAACACAGCAGTTTCATGAGTCCGGCCCCGTAACCCTGTTGGTCGAGTATCCCGATCGCGGATTGAAATCGGCCAGGACGATCTATCTGGCGACCCGCGGGTTTGCGGTCACCGCCTCCTCGATTCGAAATGTGTACCTCAGCGGCGAATCATTCGAGACTCTCTTTAAAGTCGCTGACCCTGCAGGCGATGCGGTGGGAACGAAGCTTAAGATCGAGGTGTTTCGTCATACACGAAACGCAGGGCAGCAGGGCCAAGAATTGATTGAGACGCAGGAAGCAGCCAGCGACAATGAGACAGGTGAAACCAGGCAGTCTTTGACCTTGGACGATGCCGGGACTTACAGCATTCGTGCGACGGGGACGGATCAGTTTGGCAACCAGGTCAGTGGCGAAAACCGAATCGTCATCTCGGGCGACAAGGACGCGACTCGCTTGCGGATTCTGGCCGACCAGCATTCATTCGAAGTGGGGGATCAAGCCGAATTCAATCTGCATTGGCGAGAAAAGCCGGCCTTGGCTTTGGTCACCTACGAGGGCTCGACCGTCCTCGCTCACGAGTTGATCGAATTGAAGCAAGGCGACAACACGCTCCAGGTCCCGATGCAGTCGGACTTTGCGCCCAACGTGTTTGTTTCGGTCGCCGTGATGCAACGCAATCAGTTCCATCACGCGGGAACCGAGTTTCGTGTCGTGCAAGAGTTGAAAGTGACCGTGAAGCCGAACTTGGCCGAGGTCAAGCCTGGCGACGATCTGACCGTTCAAATCGAAGTCACTGATCCTCAGGGAAAACCCGTGTCGGCTGAACTGTCACTCGCGCTGGTGCAGACCAATTTGTTGAATCGCTTTGAAGACGTTCAGGGATTGGTTTCAGCTTTCTTCAGCCAGGGTAAACGGCGCGCGTCAGTTCGTCAGGCAACGAGCTGCACCTTCAGCTACCACCCCCAAACAAAAGGTGTTAGCCAATTCTTGCTGGTGGAAGCCGATCGACGCAAGACGTTGGAACGAGAGGTTCGTGCCTTGGCCCAGTTGGGTGACTTTGCATTCGACGATCGCAGCGACACCAGTGGAGACCCGTTTGACGACTCCGCTGACGGTGCGGAAGTGGGAGTCGACTTCGATCTCCGCTTGAACGATCTCGGAGTGACTCCACAGGCTGGGGCGTTGTATCAAACCGAGCAGCGAACCAGAAACGTCCCGATCGTGCGCTACCGGACCGAGCTTCGTGGCGGAACACAAGTCCAGGTTCCCTATACCGAGCAAACGACCCATTCCTACAGCGATCAGGTTTCCTCCAGCGGCCTGATGCGGCCGAACTTCATGGACGATGAAGCGGGCCAGATGGGGATGTCATCGTCTTGGATGGCCCTAAACGAGACGGGTGGAGTTGGCGGCGGTGCCTTCGGCAGCCCCGGTGCTCAAAGCCTGAATTACTCCGGCGCAGCGAGGACTTCAACGAGCGATGGGGGAGTCATGCTTGGAAGTGCTGTCAATGAATCCTGGGGCGTTCAGAGGCGTTCGTTCGGTCGTGATGCCACGATCAATGGGATCACCAAATCAGGGCAATTTCTGGCGATCAAAGTGAATGACGAGGATGACTTGGAATCCTTAGGCCGTGAATCCGGCATTCGCGTTTTGCCAATGATGTCGCATGCTGAAACCGCATTTTGGGATCCCACCATTGTCACCGATGCCGCGACGGGCCGCGCGACCGTCACAATCACGATGCCACAGCGGTCGACATCCTGGCGATTGCGAGCCAAGGGAATCGATGGTGCCGTACTCGCTGGGCAGGCTTCGGCAGATGTGATCACCAAGAAAGATCTGTTCGGCGAAATGAAGTTGCCGCTGGCGTTCACCGTTGGTGACAAGGCAAGTGTCCCAGTTGAAATTCACAACTCGCTGGAAGGTGCGCGAAGTCTGAAGGTGCAGTTGAAGGTAACGCTGGGTGACAAAACGGTCGCGCAAACGAAGATCATCGATGTGACCGGCCCCGGCGTGGAAGACTTGAGTTTTCCAATCCAGGTCGAAGACGCTGATCGTGCGCAGTTGGAGCTGACGATCGTCTCGGAATCCGAAGATGAGCCAATTCAAGACACCAGTTCTCAGATCGTTGACGTCCGACCGTTCGGGTTTCCTGTCTACGAAACGGCCAGTGGAAGTTCAGCTCAAAGTACCGTTGCGATGATTCAGTTCCCCATAGATTCTCCTGTCCAAGGGCGATCGCTTGAGATTCTGATCGGAGCGGATGTGAATCGGTCGTTGTTGGAAAGCGTTTTGGGCACCAACATCGATTCCCTTCTTCGCTGTGGTTTACCATCGGCCAGTTCGATCGAACGGAGTGTTTCGGACGTGTTGGGCGGCATTGAACTGCTGTCCATGATTGGTGACGCGCGGGATGCTGAAACGCCGGAAACTCTCGGGTTGACGGGACGGATCACTTCCAAGGTCTCTCAATTGATTGCGGCCCAGCACGAGGGCGGCGGCTGGACATGGACGGGGATGCCTACCTCGGGTGACCCCGACGCCAGTCTTTCTGCTCGCGTGATGTGGGCTCTGAGCGCTGCACGCGACGCCGGGTTCTCTGTCCCAGCTGACTCGTTCGACAGGGGGAAAGTGTTTTTGCGTTCGTCGTTCGCTGCCTTGGATCAGAGCGATCTGGAGCGACAAACGATCGTCTTGCATGGCATGGCGATCTCTGGTTGCGGTGACTTCGCATTCGCAAACCGTTTGTACCGCGAGCGAAACCGCTTGACCGCATGCGGGCTGATTCACCTCGCGCTGACGATGGACGCGTTGAAACACACCGAGATGGCGAGCGAGTTGATCGCGATGCCAATCGAGGTACCACTGGATCGAAACAAAATCACCAGCGCGAATCGAGAACGAACGCTGCCTTGGATGCGAAACACGGTCGAGCTGCAAGCGATGTATCTGCTCGCGTTACAACAGGTGAACTCCAATCACCCCAACGTGGCCAAGCTCGCCAAGTCGCTGATGGCTTCACGGATCGGCTCTCGCTGGCCCGTCGAGAAGGCCAATGGCCCAGCGATCGTAGCTCTCGCGCGCTGGCACGCTCGCGATCGTCATGTGTCTGGCAAATACCGCTTGACGATTTGGGTCAACGATCGAGAAGTCGAAACACTGACGATTGATCCGGCCACCGACGGCAGTCGGCGAATCCAAATCCCATCAGAACACTTGTACGGAACCACTGGCGTCAACGCGGGCCAACCTCAACGAGTGGAGTTCAAGTTGGACGGACGTGCCACGTTCAGTTACTCCGCTGTTCTGACGGGATTCGTGGCTGCTGAAAAAATCAAAGCCTCGACTCGGGACTGGTCGGTCAGTCGACGATATGAGCCTGCCCAACGCACTGTTGACGGACGGACGGTCCCTCGCGGATTCTCGGTCGTCAATGGAAGCTATCAGTCTTTCACCAATTCACTGACTCAACTGCCGGTCGGCCAGCGTGGCGAAGTCACGCTCTCTCCCCGCCGTCACGCAACCTCCGCGCGATTGGCTGGCAAGTACGACTACTTGGTTTTGACCGAGCCAATTCCGGCTGGCTGCACAGTGCTCGAGGATTCTATCACTGGGAAATTCGAGCGATACGAAATCGAACCCGGACAAATCACCTTCTATTTGGGTGACCAGCGCTATCCTGGCGACATCCGCTACACGCTGGTCGGTTACGTGCCAGGTGATTTCCGCGTTCCGCAATCGATCCTCCGCAGCTTTTACGAACCAGCCCAATTCGCAGTCGCCCAGATCAAGAGCCTGAGCGTGATGACGGCGGGCGAGAAGTCCACTGACGAGTATCGCTTGACCCCCGATGAGCTGTATCACCTCGGTCAAAAGGAATTCGCCAAACAGAATCATGACGCAGCGCACGTTCACCTCAGTCAATTGCACGGCCAATGGCGGCTAGACACTGACAAGGCCAAGAACGTCGTCCAATGGTTGTTCGCGGCATCGCTCGCCAAGCAGCAACACGGTGATACCGTCAAGTTCTTCGAAGTGCTGAAAGAGAAGTTTCCAGATGTCGAGTTGAGCTTCGAGGATATTCTACAGGTAGCGAAATCCTACCGAGAGCTAGCGGAGTACGAACGTGGTTACTTGGTTTACCGGGCAACGGTGGAAGGTAGCTTCGAGCGGGAATCTCAAGTCGCCGGATTCTTGAATGCCCGCGGCGAGTTCGTGCGCAGCGTGCAGGCGATGGAAAGACTTCTCCGGGATTACCCAGCCGAGTCCTACCTTGCTACCGCAACTTATGCGCTCGCCCAAGAAACGTATCGGCGCGCAGCAAAAGTCAACGAAGATGCCAGGCTGAAGTCCGCAGGCCTGACGCGTGTTCATTTGATTGACGCGGCCGTCAATATGCTCGATCACTTTGTCACCGCTTGGCCGCAGGATCCTGCCAACGATCAGGCCAGTTTCGCATTGGCGACCGCACTGATCGATCTGGAACAATACGCAGCAGCGATTCAACGCAGCGAACAGTATGCCCAGCGGTATCCGCAGAGTCGTTTGCTGGATTCGTTCTGGTACATGATCGGATATAGCCACTTTGAGCTGGAACACCCCGAAGAAGCGTTGGCGATGTGTCGCAAGGTGGCGGAGACTCAGGTCAATGATCCTGCCTCCGGTGGCACGCGTGCCGCCGATAATCGTTGGGAGGCGATCTACATCATGGGCCAGATTTACCACAGCCTGGGGCAAGCGGCCAAAGCCATCGACCAGTACGCGAAAGTCAAAGAGCGATTCGCGGACGCGACCGAAGCGATCAAGTTCTTCAGCCGCAAAGAGATTGCTCTGGATGAAGTCACGACGATCAAACCAAACGATGCCAAGCAATTGGAGCTTCGTTTCCGAAACGTTGCGACCGCGGCGATCAAGATCTATCGAATTGACTTGATGAAGTTTGGGTTGATGCAACGCAATTTGGATCGGATCACGGCAATCAATCTGGCGGGCATCAAGCCCTACCATGAAGAAACAATCCAGCTCGGTGACGGCAACGATTTTCGTGATCGAACCCATTCACTCGAGTTGCCTTTGAAAGAGGAAGGGGCGTACTTGATTGTCTGCAGCAGCGAGAACCTATATGCCTCCGGCCTCGCACTCGTCAGCCCGCTGAAGTTGCTAGTTCAAGAGGACACTGGTTCGGGACGAGTTCGCGTCAGTGTGAAAGACACCTCCGATGATTCGTTCGTCAACGATGTACATGCCAAAGTGATTGGGTCAGCGAACGACGACTTCGTCTCTGGAGACACGGACCTGCGCGGTTTGTTCATTGCTGATGACATTCAGGGAACCAGCACCGTGATTGCCATGCGGCAAACTGAAGAATCCACCCAGTACGCTTTCTTTCGAGGCGAAGTTGCGATGCAGGGCGTGGTTCCAAAGTCGCACAAAGCACAGCCAGCCCCCGCGGACAAACAGAAATCCAATGCACCGGCGAACGTTGGCAAGCCTTCCAAAGGAGGCCTGCGTGACAACCTGTTTCAAATGAACCGCGGGTTCCAGGCAGAACAAAAAGGGAACTACGACAATTTGCTCAATAACGGACGCACCGGCGTGAAGTCCGAGGAGGCGTTCTAGTCTTCGGCCCCAGCTAAACGGTCGGTCGATCAAGTGAGTCGACAGCACGAAGAGCTGCAGACAGACGGCACGACCTGACCTAGCAAGACGCTTGCTCATTTTTCCGCGCAGCGTCGGCATCGAACGGGCTCCTTCTTAGTAGAGGCATATTGAAGGAGCCCAGCATGTCAAAACGAGTTTCCCACAGTATTTTGGACCCGATCGTTGGTCCGCGTTTGAAAGCGCTATACCCGTTGATGCGAATCCCGAAGTGGTTTCCTCCTGAAGGGATCATCTTGGTCGGGCATTTGCTCGCGATCGCTGGTGCAATTGGCTTTGCATTGTCGACCCAGTTTTGGTGGGCGGGACTGCTGGCAGCCTTTGGCGTGATTGGAAACCACACCGCCGATTGCGTCGATGGAACGCACGCTCGCGCCACCGGGCAGTGCCGCAATGGCGGTGAACTGCTGGATCATTTCACCGATCCGCTGTCGTTCGTCTATTGGCTTGTCGGGATCGGAATCGCCTGCAGCAGCCTGCCGCTGGCGCTCGTTGCGGTGATTTGCCTGTTCGCGATCGCCGTTCTGACCAACATCAAAGCGAAACTGATTGGAGAATTCACTTTGGCGCGTTTCGGCCCCACGGAATTCAAAACCGTGCTGGCAACCTTCGGACTCTGCGTCAGCCTGTTGATGGTCGTGCTGCCAGCCGCCGCGACAACGTCGGTGTTCGTCGCTCTTTGTGGGTTGATCGTGATCGGCTTGGTCCAGCTGCCAACGCAATTGATTCGCGCGGTCAAGGAAGTGAACCAACTGGGAGGTCAGCCCGACACGAGTGAATGGGTGATCGATCACTAGGACTTGAGGCATGCCATTGAGTCACGATGGTCATCGGACTCGAAGACACTTGCCGCTGCTGGCCTCTTCAACGACGCCGATACGAACTGGGGGCGGTTGGCCGGCGTTCTTGATTGCCTGGACGAACGAGCCCTCCAGATGCTCGGCAACGCCCAGCAACATTCCACCGCACGTTTGCGGGTCAAAAAGTAGCTTGTATGGAGCCGTTGCCCGAGTCTTCCCCGTTGCGTCGACCGATCGCTCGAAGGTCAAGTTGTCCGGGGCAAGACTGCTCTCAACGCCCTGCTCGACTTGATCGATCGCTCCTGGTAGGCAAGGCACGGTGTTCAACTCAACGGTTGCGGATAACTCGCTCGCATTCAGCATCTCAATCAGATGCCCGGCCAAACCAAATCCGGTGATGTCGGTGCCCGCGTCCAATCCGACCGAAAGAGCGACTTGGGCCAACGAGTGTTGTCGATGCAGCATTGCCTCCAACAGGGACTCGTAGTGACCGGCCGGGCATTGGCTACGCATGTGAGCAGCCAGCAGGACTCCGATTCCGATCGCCTTGGTCACGTATAAACGATCGCCCACTCGCAAGTTTGCTTTTCGCAGCACGGCGTCGCCCAACTGCTTGCCGATCACGGTGAAGCCGACTTCCATCCTTGGTCCAACGATTGTGTGACCGCCGACAATGGCGGCGCCCATAGCGTCGAACTCCAATCGAGCGCCCGCCGAAAAATCGTGCAACGTGCGACGTTGGGACTGGCGATCCCCCTCGGGCAGCACCACATTGGCAAGCGCCTCGGTGGCTCGCGCACCGCTGGCGACGATATCACTGGCTGAATGCAAAGCAGCGACGCGTCCGGACAAATACGCATCCTCGAATGGTGACGTAAAGAAGTCGGTTGACGCCAACAGCTTCGAGTCCGAGTCGCCTCCGATTTCGGCGGCATCGTCCAAGTCGCCGTGGGCATCCGATGCGATTGCCGACTCGAGTACATCGGCGCCTAGTTTGCAGCCACAGCCTCGGCATTGCATCTCGTCTGGCATGGATGAATCAGTCATCGACGGCATCTGGCCGACTTGGAACATGTCCATGAAGCGACCGTCGATCCGCTCCTTCAATCGCATGGCAAGCCGCCCCGAGAAGGCCATCGATTTCCATTGGCCTACCGCGGTCCCGTCACCTAAATTGATCAGTTTCAAGAACGATCGCTGCGGCTTGTAGCGTTCCAGTGCCGATCCTCGTAACGATCGCTGAATGTTCTCCCAAAGCACGGGCCCTTGTCGGACGGCGTAGACGCCGGCTTTTGGCAACCCTTCCCGGACGATCGTGCCTGTATCCCCAACCGCAAAGACTCCCGCCAACGACGACTGCAATGTATGGTCGGTCTCGATGAAACCTCGATCATCCAGCTTCAAACCCAGCGACGACAGGATCGGCGGTGGCGAAGCATTCGTTGCCCAGATTACGATGTCGGATTCGATGGATTCACCATCGGCAAATGACAAGCGATCACCTGAGACTTCCGTGACCGATCGCTTGGTCAGGATTTTCACGTCTCGCTCTTGTAGAGAAGCTTCTATTAGTTGACGCGTCTTCGGCTCCAACGCTGGCAGAATCACTTCGCTGCGAGTCACCAACGACACCTCGACTCTTCGGCCGGACTGCTCGCGGATCAATCGCGGTAGGCAGCAGGTGATCTCGATTCCAGCAACGCCACTTCCAACCACCGAAACGCGAATCACGTCGCGATCGGAGCCGTTCAAGTGTCTAGAAACCGCCAGCGTCAGTCTTTGCAAGAAAGACTGCATCGGCTTGATCATCACAAACCCGTCGCTGTCGATGTCGACGTCCTCGGTCGAAGCGGTCGAGCCAACACCGATCGACATCACATCGAAGGGAATCGGTGGACGATCCGCAAACATCACTTCACGACTGCTGTGGTCGATCCCCGTGACCGGATTGGTGACCAGCCGCGCCCCGGAGTGATTGCATAAACGAACCAGGTCGATCTGCATCCGTTCAGGTGGCACTTGGCCCGCCAGCACGGCGGGTAACATGCCCGAGTAACTTGCGATCGAGAAATCGGAAATGCAGGTCAGGTCCGTATCTGGTAACGCATTCATCTTCCACATTCGCAGAACATGCGCGTTGGTGTGTCCGATGCCGAATAAGACCAGGTGTCGCCCCTTGAGTCGCTCCGTCATCATGCGTGGGGCTCTTCTGGGTCGTTGTTCCATCTCGCCAGAGCGTGGCACAGCGCTGTCGTCATCGAGCCCAAGTCTTCCTCGGGGACGGTCAGTAGATTCAGCAGCAAGCAGTCGTCATTCACTCGGGCTTGCACCGCAGGGGATTCATGACGCAACAATCTTGCGAGGCCATCGACATTCTTGCCGTGGATCTTGACGGCAAAACTATCCACGACCGTTCCCGGAATGCTGCCGCCGCCGACTTGTGACTCACTGCTGACCACTTCGCACTCGCAGGTACCGGCAATCGCGCGTTGCACTGTTTCGCAGTGTTGCTTGACGACATCGGATTCGGTCGAAAGCATTTTCAGAATCGGAATCTCTTCGAAAGCATGACCCGACAGATGAATCTCCGCGGTCGCCTCCAATGCCGCCAGCGTCGTTTTGTCGGCTCTTAAGGCTCGCATCATCGGGCTCTTGCGAAGCTGCTCAATCCAGTGTCTGCGCCCGACAACGATTCCGGCTTGTGGGCCACCAAACAGCTTGTCACCGCTGAACAGCGTCAGGTCGGCTCCCGAGCGAACACTGTCGGGAACGGTCGGTTCGGGCAAGCCCAAGTGCGACATGTCCTCGATTGCGCCGCTGCCCAGATCATCGATCACCGGCAAACCGTCGGGACGTTTGGCTCCCACCATTTCATCGATCGTTGGTTCGGTCACAAAGCCACTGAGGTGAAAGTTACTGCGGTGCACACGGATGATCGCGCCGGTGTCCTCGTTGATCGCCTCTTCATAGTCTCGCAAGTAGGTCCGATTGGTGGTACCAACTTCTCGAAGCACGACGCCAGCCGAGCGGAACACGTCTGGCAATCGAAACCCACCACCGATCTCAACCAGTTGCCCGCGCGAGACGATCACTTCTTTGCCACTGCAGATCGTTTGCAGAACCAGAATCGTGGCGGCAGCACAGTTGTTGACCACCAAGGCGTCCTCTGCTCCGGAAAGCTGGGACAACAATTGACAGACTCGATGCCCCCGTTTGCTGCGTCGACCGGAAACCAAGTCCAACTCGACGTTGGAGTATTTCGTTGCGGCGCTCATCCGCTCGATCGCTCGTTGGGGCAGCGGCGCGCGACCCAAGTTTGTATGCAGCACGACACCAGTGGCATTGATGACCGGCTGAATCGACTGACCAGCATCGATCTCCTGAAGTCGCTGCACGTGCTCAACCACCAACGTCAGAAGCGTTGCGTCGTCGGCTTCGTCGGCCAACGCGTCTTTCAAGATCTGTTGGCGACAATGATCGATGGCATCCCGGGCCCAACCAGCGAGCAACGGCTGCGGGTGATGCTGAAGCAGACTCTCGACCGGAGCACTGCGCAGCACTTCATCGACGGCAGGAAGACTGCGAAGTTGCTGAGTTCTATTCAATTCTGAGTCTTTTTGACATGAACGTGACGGAAGTCCCCGGTGTTATCGAGTACCGATCGATTGTACAAGCCAAGCGAGCAAAACGCTGCCCGTTGTTCCACAATCAATCCACAAACGCAAACTCGTTGCTCATCATCAACGTTTGGGCCAATTGCGCCAATCGAGAAAGCGGCTGATTGGTGGCTGCATCAAACGGACCACTGAAGTGTTTCGTGCTCTCGGTTTCCAGTACCACGCCATCGTCACCGGTCAGTTGCAAGCTTGCTCGCCAATAGAAGGTATCGAAGCTATCGGATTCCCCGGCGTTTGCGACCAAGTCGATCGTTTGCCCGGCTTTCACAGGTGCCTGCAGCGGACCATAGGGGCGATTGTTTTTCTTCTGAGTCCCCAGGAAGAGTCGCCGACCGGCAACCCAAATGCTGGTGCGAATGCCGTCACCGTCTTTGTTGCGATGCCCCATCTGTCCTTGGATCCGAAACTGCCCGTCAAACGGCGCTGTGAATCGGCGGACGACAGCCAAGTCCGTTCCGTTGGGCGTGTGACCGTTCTCGGATGACAGATAGGCGTAGTTCAATGGTGGCTTGGCAGGAAACTCCGACGCAGCTTGCCAACGTCCGTCTTGAAAGACGGTGAACGGTTGAAAGTCGAGAACCTTCTGCTTTGCATCGACTTTTCCAACGCCATAGGACCACACCGAGCGAGGGTCGATCACAGCGGTCACTTGCTCGACCGGTTGATCCAAAAACGCGACTGCCGCCTTCTGTTCACTAGCCGAGGGATCACGCCCCAAGACTTGATGAAACATGGCAACGGCCAACTCGTGAAGGCCACGAGCCTGTTTTGATTCGACCGAACGCGCGGCGCGTTTGGCCAGCACCAACATCTGGCGACTGTTCATCATGAACAACGCCTGCTGCGGAACGGTGGTGAAGTAGCGCTGCGGCGAATGCGCGTCGGGACTAGCAAAGTCAAAGGTGCGAAACAGCGCCGGCAAATTCTGGCGATCAATCATCGCGTAAACCGTGCGACGGGGACTGGGCGTGTCCAACGTGATCTCGACTGGCCCGCCTCCAAGTGATCGGTCCAGAGAATCGGACACCTGCAGCACCGAGTCACGCAAGGACTCGAAGTCTCGACGTTTCGAGTTGGCTCGGGCCAGGAATTGATTCTCGGGATCTTGATTGATCGAGTCGCTGTTGGCATCACCGGTTTGGCGATAGATCCGTGTCAGCACAATTCGGCGGACCAATCGCTTGATGCTCCAATGCTGGCCGAACTCTGCTGCCAGCTCGTCGAGCAGTTCTGGGATTGCGGGCGGCTCGGTGCGAAACCCAAAGTCGCTAGGCGTGTTCACGAGCGGTTTGCCGATCAAGTGCCCCCAAACACGATTGACCAGCACGCGCGCGGTGAGTGGGTTGTCTGCTGCGGTGATTCGTTCTGCTAGCTCCCAACGACCGCTTCCATCGGTAAAGCGAGGCTCGTCCGGTTTCCGGAGTGCCGTTAAGAATTGTCTTGGCGCGATCGGCCCGCGGTTTCCAAGCTGACCGCGGATCAAGATAGGGCTGTCGACGGGATTTTTTTTGTCGACCAACATCAACGGGCTAATCGGCTCTTTCGGTTTCTCGCTGCTAAAGATGATCCCGCCCATCGAGTAATAGTCGCTGGTGGGAATCGGATCGAACTTGTGATCGTGGCAACGGGCGCACGACACGGTCATCCCCAGCAAGCCACGCGAAATCACATCGATGCGATCGTCAAGCGTGTCCAGCGGATTCAGAAACTTTCGTCCCAGCGTTAGGAAACCCATCGCATCCAAATTGCCGTTCTCGTTCTTGGGATCCGTTCGATCGCCGACCAACTGATGCCGAATCATTTCATCGTAAGGCATGTCCGACGCGAATGCGTGAATCGCCCAATCGCGATAGCGATCGCTGCCCTCGTAACGCCGCTCCCTTCCTGCAAGCGCGTACCCGACCGTGTCCGCGTAGCGAGCAACGTCCAGCCAGTGCCGTCCAAAGCGTTCGCCGAACTCAGGAGCCGCCAGCAATGAATCCACCAAACGCGTGTAGGAATCGGGAGAATCCGTGCTGACGAAGCGTGCAATCTGCTCCTGACTTGGCGGGGTCCCATTCAGGTCAAAGTACAAGCGACGGATCAAGGTCTCTTTCGGCGCGATTGGATTCAGATCAATCCCCCGCTCCCCGGCATGCATTGCAGCCATCGAATCGATCGGGTCATCCGCCACGTCCGCTGGAATCTTGGGCGGAACACGACGCTTCGGCGGAACGAATGCCCAGTGTGTC
>JBGCGI010000279.1:0-6986 GCA_045110715.1 Rubripirellula sp. | reverse complement strand
GACGCCAACAGGATCGGGGCGAACCAGGAAGTTGTTCTTGTCAAACTCCGTCGACTCGCGGTCATGGTTCATGTGGAACGAGAGATTGACGTTGTAGCCCGGATACAAAAAGTCCTGACGATAGTAGTTCGCAATCCAGGTGTTCTGATGCCGGTCTTCGTTCAACCGGTTTAGCAGACTGTTGCTGTCCTTCTCGGTTTGGTCCAACCACATCACGTTGAACTGATCTCGGTTGCTGTGCCGAGTTCCGAACAATCGCACGCCGCGGTTGATGTCATTGAAGATGAAACCACGAAAGTCGCTAACAAACAGCTGACTTCCCGCACGGACCGATGCGAAATCGTAATAGGGACTCAGGTCCGATAGCTTCGCCTCGAAGAACCATTCTTCCAAAGCCAAGTCCTTGCGAAAACGACTGGTGCCCTGCCGAACGTCGGGGCTGACGACACCCAGCTCGTCAGAGACGAAGTCGTTGACGTTGAAGATCAAGTCGGCTTTGATTCGCCAGTCGGCAGGCTTGAAAAATGTATTGCCGTGAAACACCTCGATCGCCAGGGCTGTGTTCTGGATGAAAGAGAACGAGTCTGGGTCCCCGAAGAATGCAGCGGAATTGGGATTTCGTGTCGCCTCGAAAGGAGTCGTAGGCGTGGGCAGTTGCCGAGCCTCGAACAACGTCTCGCTGATACCGGTGATATTCAGGAACGTGTGCTGGCCAATGATAGGAAAGTCACCCTTCAACACGTTTTGGTTGTAGGGGTCCCACCAAGCACCCTTGACGCCAGGATAGTCATCCATGATTGGATGCCCTTTGCCGTAGCGGTCAGAATCCTTTTGCCCCAATCGCCAACGATCTTCGACTGGAATGAAGTGACCGCTGGTTTGCGATTCCGTGGGACGGATGCCGCTTGGACCAGTGAATCCATAGGGATAGTCATGGTTGGCTCGGAACAGCGGGAAACGATGGTCTTCGCCTGCTGCGATCCCTGGCATCTGGTTGTCTTCGTCGTCAGCGCTACGCTGCAGCACCTGGGGACGCATCCCATCTGGAACATCACCTTCGTCCGGTCGGATCTTTGACATCCGTTCGGCCAGGGTTGAGCTGTTTTGGGGAGGCTGAACCAGTTCGAGGTCGCTGGTTTGCATCACGCCAGTGTCGACCGAGGTCTCCAGCACCCGCTCCGGGAATTCGACGCCCGGCCCCAACTGTAGAAGGTCACGGAGCTTGGAACCCTCGGCTGGGGTTTGTGCGCTCACAGGCTGTGTTGGCGCCCACAGAAATGCCCCGATCGCAATCGCGATCAGCATTTTTGAATGGCAAGTTTGTCGGTTGGTGATCATGTACCAATCGAGGGCAGGCGTGTTTGAAAATCGGCATTGGATACGAGAGCACTCGGATGGCTCCTTGGGTTGTATCGGTAGAGGGAGCTGTAACTCTGGTTCCGAACGGGTAAAGATTTCCGGATTTTACAGTTGTGAGGGATCTTTTGCGGATGGCCCTCGTCACACCAGGTAATCCAAGTAGCATAGAGAGACCCCCGTGAGTGGGTTTTGGATCCAACGGACGAGTGAGTTAACGGCAAGCTGTGACGCCTGCCGAACCTGGGTAGCAAGCGGGGTCTGCGATGACCTTATCGCCCAAGCTGGCATCTCGTTGCAATCAAACCAGTTCGCCACCCAATTCAAGCTAAGCGTTTAACAAACAGAGTAAATGGCATGAGTCGTCGCCGTGTGAAATCGCGAAATAGCATCAAACGTCGTGGCTTACGAGCTGAGCGTTTGGAAGCGCGCCAATTGATGGCAGCCGACCTGCACAATGAGATCCTGCCTCAGGACGTCAATTCGGATGGAGAAGTGAGTGCTGCCGATGCGCTGGTGATCGTCAACTACCTCACCCAAGCACATTCCACACCTGCAGCGGAGGGTGAAGGCTTTTCTGCCTCCAGCTTTTTCGCTTCCGGCAATCTGACTCCACAGCCGACTCCAACGCCTGTTGAAACTCCGCCAGTCGAAACTCCGCCTGTTGCAGAGACTCCGCCAACGACAACGGAACCAACAGCAACCACTCCGCGATTGGTCGATGTCAACAACAGCGGCAGCGTGACAGCCAGTGACGCATTGGCAGTGATCAACTTTCTGTCCAGCGCCTTCTTCTTGCAACCACAGCCGAGTGTCGCGCCACCGGTAACGCCGGCGTCTCCTGCCCCACCGACGTCGCCTGCAGCCAGCACGACCGACGGTTCAACGCCTGTGGTTGCCGCTTCCACTGCCGAAGCAGAGCTTCCTGTGGATTTGATCTATGCGAACTTCCCCAAAGCGGCGACCGTCGACAGCGAGTTTGCGGCCAGCTTCCGCTTTGATGACAATCCGAACATTGATGGCGACATCAACGAGATCAAGGCGGACGAAGTTCGCTTGTTGCTCGATCGCGCTTCGGCCGCCACACGAAGCGACGACGGGATCATCGCGGTCGTTGATCGCAACGGCACCATCTTGGGCGTCCGCGTCGAAGCCGGCGTCAGCAGCAACCTGACCGGACCGGGCAATGAAGCCGCACTGGCGTATGCGATCGACGGGGCAGTTGCCAAAGCGCGAACGGCTGCCTTCTTTAGCAGCAACAGTGCTCCGCTGACCAGTCGGACGATTCGTTCGTTGAGCCAGTCGACGAATACCCAGCGCGAAGTCGAGGCTTCTCCGGTCGCCACCGACGCTCGCTTCCAGGGTCCTGGCTTGGTCGGTCCGATCGGGGTCGGCGGAAAGTTCCCCCCAGAAGTCAATTTTACACCTCAAGTCGACTTGTTTGCGATTGAACACCAAAGTCGAGACAGCCAATTGCAGGCGGGGGCTGACGGAGTCAAAGGCACCGCCGACGATTTTGCTTTGCGAACACGGTTCAACGCCAATCCCGCTTTCATTCCAACCGATGCCGAAGACTTTTTCCAAACGTGGCCAGAAGCCTATGGGGTGGAGGTCGGCACTTCGATGACTGCCAATGGCCGAGGGATTGCGACACTTCCTGGCGGCATCCCGCTGTTCAAAGCAGTCACGCCCGGCCCCAATGCACTACCGCTTGCAGTCAGCGAATCAGTGAACCTGGTTGGCGGCATCGGCGTGTTTTTCCCCGGTGAAGACGGCTATGCATCCTTCGAGCAGGGATTTGAGCATGGCGTGGGGCAGTCCGAGAAAGAGCGCACCAACGCGGACAAGGTGCTGGAAGCTGAGTTCGCTGCCTTCATCGCAGCGGCAGGCGGCGGAATCGTGGTCGGCAATCACAACTTTGCTCGCGACGTGTCGGGTTTCAACGCGAACTTGCCAGCGCTACCGAACTTCGTGCTACCCAACGGTCGCATCGACTTGGTTGGCATCACGTTGGAGATCTATGGCCCCAATCCGACTCGCACGCACCGGATGCCTGGCATCGACCGATTGCTGCAAGTTGGCCAGATGAACTTCGGCGGAACCAGCTTCGTGTCGGGGACGCTGCAGCCGGTCAATATGGGCGGCGATCTGTTGCTCGATGGCAAACCTGTCCCGCAGGAATGGCTGGTCGCTCCTCATAGCTCGACGGTTGATCCTGGTCTGACGGCAGAAGTCGTCGACCAAATCATCACGACTGGAATCGAGGAGGCAAATCGCACACGAGCAGCCATTCGATTGGACCTGGACAATGGCTTCCGTCCAGGTGCCCGCACGCGAATGGTGCTGAGTGTGACAGATACCTCCGGCGAACTGCTGGGACTGTACCGCATGCCTGATGCAACGATCTTCTCGATCGACGTCGCGGTCGCCAAGGCACGCAACACAGCCTATTACGCCGACCCGCTTGCCTTGCAGCCCGAGGACCGATTGGATGCCAACGGTGATGGTGTCTTCGGCAGCACATCGAAGCAGCTTGGAAGCAACGCAGATACGGTTCCGGTCGGCACGGCATTCACCAACCGAACGTTCCGGTTCGTTGTCGAGCCACGCTTCCCGAGTGGCGTTGAACTTTCTGGCAATGCGAACCATCTTCAGAATGACCCCAATCTGAATCTGTGCGATCAAGATCCGATCCTGTGTTCGCAGGTCACCCCACAAAGCATCTTGCAACTGCCAGGGATTGATCCGTTCACGGGTGAAAACCTGGTCGATTCCGAACCGCTGCCCTTCGATGTGTATGCCAACGGAAATGAATTCGGCGTACTGGCGTTCGACTCGTTCGTGCCGACCCGCAACTTCCGAGACACTGGTGACGCTTCGGTCGTGTTGTACGGAACCGGTACCAATCAGCCGCTCGCCAATCAGAATGGCATCGTGTTCTTCCCAGGCAGCACGCCGCTGTACTTGAATGACGACCCAACGGCCTTGGTCGGAGGATTCGGAGTCAGTGGCGACGGAGTCGATCAAGACGACATCGTCACGGCGGCTGGGCAACAAGGTTTCGCACCACCACAGCAAATCCGGGTCGACGATTTCGTGTTCGCTGGAGTCCGGTTGCCATTCCAGAAGTTCAACCGAAACCCATTCGGACCCTAGCCGGCACCTGCGAGGTCAGGCCAACGCGAAAGTTGCCACTCCCCCACTTCCCACTTGCCTTTTTTCCACGAGCACGCCACGGCAGCGGTGCGAGCGAATACATTCTTAGTATTCATTTTCCACCTTTCACTGATCCATGGGACTCGTTTGATGAGCGACGATGTATCTGTCAGCCGCCGAAGCTGTTTGAAGACCACGCTTGCCGTCGGTAGCGCCGTTGTCCCAGCGGCACTTGCTTCCAAGGCTTTTGCAGCGGGCTCCGATGAAGTCAAAGTTGGATTGATTGGCTGTGGGGGACGCGGGTCCGGGGCTGCCGCCCAAGCCATGTCGACTGGCAAGAACGTCAAGCTTCACGCCATGGCCGATGCGTTTGACGATCGCTTGGAGGTCAGTATCAGTTCGCTTTCGCGCGGCAAGGCAGGCAAATCGAAGGTCGAGAAGGGCAGCGGGTTTGGCGGTGCGATGAATGTCCCGCCCGAGCGACGCTTTGTAGGCTTGGACGCTTACCGGCGAATGATGGACACCGATATCGACCTCGCAATTCTGACGGGACCTCCGGGCTATCGACCGCTGCACTACGAACGCGCCATCGAAGCCGGCAAACATGTCTTCATGGAAAAGCCGCTTGCGAGTGATCCCGCAGGCGTTCGGCGTATCCAAGCAACCAACACGAAGGCGTTGGAAAAGAATCTGAAAGTCGGCGTCGGTCTCCAACGTCATCATCAAGCCACGTACATCGAGGCGATACGGCGAATCCACGCCGGCGAGATCGGCGATGTCGTCAACATGCGTTGCTATTGGAACGGCGGCCCGCCCGCCAAGACCGCGCTGCCTCGTGAGGACAAAACCGAACTGGAGTACCAAGTTCGAAACTGGTACTTCTTTGATTGGTTGAGCGGGGATCATATCTGCGAACAACACATTCACAACCTGGATATCTGCAACTGGGTCAAGCAGGGGCTTCCTGTCAGCGCCGAGGGCATGGGCGGTCGCCAAGTCCGCACCGACAAACGGTTCGGAAACATTTTTGATCACCATGCCGTCGTTTACAGTTACGAAGACGGCACGAAGCTGCACAGTTATTGCCGCCAGATCCCGGGCTGTAAGAAGCTGGTCGCCGAATTCATTGAAGGCACCGAAGGCACTGCCGAACTTGGCACCGGCAAATGTAAGTTGATCAGCCGCAGTGGCGAAACGATTTGGGCCAGCCCGCGAAAGCGACCCGACGACTATGTCAGCCCCTACCAGGCCGAATGGAATGACATTGTCGACGCGATCTTGAATGACAAGCCGTACAACGAAGCGGAGTACGGTGCGACCAGTACGATGACCGCGATTCTGGGCCGGTTGGCGACCTACTCTGGCGTCGATGTCAGCTGGGATGACGCCTACGCGTTGGATCAAGTGATGACAACTGACGCAGAGTCATGGGATGCCGAAGCACCGATCAAACCGCTCTCGGACGGCTCCTATCGAATCGCAATTCCCGGTGTCACAAAGGTGCTGTCATGAAACGGCGACAATTCTTACACGCCGCGTCTGCCTCCATCGCATCGGCAGCCATCGTGAACCAATCCCGCGGACAATCCCTGTCGGCTTCCTCATCCGAACGCTTCACGATGGCGTTCGCTCCCCACTTTGGCACCTTTGCCGAATCGGCCGGCCCGGACCTGGTTGATCAGTTGAAGTTTGCCGCCGACCATGGGTTCCATGCATGGGAAGACAATCCCATGAAGGACCGCAGCGTCGAAGATCAAAACCGAGTTGCCAAGGCGATGGAGCAATTGGAGATCAAGATGGGCGTGATCTCCGCGTTGAAAGGAATTTGGAAGCAGGTCAACTTTGCTGGTGACGACAAAGACGCGCGTGATCAAGTGGTCGACGCGATGAAGGCCGCCGTCGACGTCGCTCGTCGTGTCAACTCAAAGTACTTGACGGTTGTGCTTGGATTAGAAGACCCCAAGCTGCCGTTGGCTTACCAAACTACCAACGCCATCGAATTGCTGAAGCGCTGTTGCGATGTGGTCGAGCCTCATGGCTTGATGATGGTCTTGGAACCTCTGAACACCAAAACCAATCACCCTGGTGTCTTTCTATCCGAGTCACCCCACGCGTTTCAGATTTGCCGGGCGATCGACCGTCCTTCGTGCAAGATCCTGTTCGATATCTACCACCAGCAGATTACCGAAGGGAACTTGATTCCGAACATCGACCGTTGCTGGGGTCAGATCGGCTACTTTCAATGCGCGGACAATCCAGGCCGCCGAGAGCCAGGGACCGGCGAGATCCACTATGGAAACGTGTTCCAACACCTGCAGCGAAAAGGCTACCGCGGGATCATGGGCATGGAGCACAAGGGCGCGATCAAAGGTCCCGAGGGCGAAATGGCATTGATCGAAGCCTATCGAAACGTCGATCCCAAATAGCCTTCGTGGCGTGACTGCGGCTTCCAGCCGCAGTTTCGATTGCCAAAT
>JBGCGI010000278.1:0-5606 GCA_045110715.1 Rubripirellula sp. | reverse complement strand
CTGCGACTCTCCAGCGGGACACTTGTCCTGAACGAAGGGTGGGACGTAAGCGGCGCGGGCAGCTTGCTCGTCACCGGTGGAACTTTGGATGCGGCCGCCGATGGCCATATCGAGAATCTCTCTTTGGGTAGTTCTTCGGCTGCTTATCTGATTGGTGCAGGTGATGTGACGGTTGGTGGGTTGTTTACTTGGACAGGTGGGCGTCTTCAAGGAACGGGAACGTTGATCGCCAGTGGCGGTATCCAGATGTCGGGAAGCACCAAGTATCTCGAGCGGACGCTGGACAATGCTGGCACAGCGAATTGGACTGGCGGAAGGATCAACGCCACTGCAGATGGCGAGTTTAACAACCTGGTCGGTGCAACGTTCGATGCACAGACGAACAATTTGATGTACGGGACGTTCAACAACGCTGGCACGTTGCTCAAGTCGGTCGGCACTGGCCCGGCGACGCTCTACGCGACGGTGAACAATAGCGGAACGGTACAGGTGAAGCTGGGAACGCTAAACTTTAGGGGAGGGTATTCGCAGACCGAGGGTGAAACGATCTTGGATGGCGGTAATTTAACTTCCACTGCTCCGCTCATCATTCAGGAAGGGGCCCTTACCGGATTTGGGGTAGTTTTTGGCGACGTCCTGATGGGCGGTCGCCTGGCGCCGAACTCGTCGGCCGGCGACACTGGGGCAATTCGGATCACTGGTGACTACATACAGTCTCCAACACTTGACGCCGGTGGCCCGTACTCGGTTGACGAAGACGGTAGCGTACAACTCGATGCGACCCTCAGCGATAGCAATGGCGTTCTGGAGATTGAAATCGGCGGTCTCGCGGAGCTGGATCAACTCGATGTCGACGGCAGCCTGACTTTAACTGGGCCGCTGAACGTCATGTTGACAAGCGGCTTCGAGCCATCGGTTGGTGATTCCTTCACCATCGTCAACAATGCAGGTACCGACGCGATCATCGGCGCCTTTGCAGGGCTTCCCGAAGGAGCAACCTTCACGGTTGGAACCACGCAATTCCAGATCACATACGCAGGCGGTACCGACAATAATGATGTTGTGCTGACAGCAGTCAATTCCGGTTCACCAGACTTGGGCAGCGACACGTTTACATTTCAGTGGGACCTGGATGGTGACGGAACTTTCGGGGAGACTGGTGCTGCTGCCCAGCGTGGTGATGAACTGGGGGATAGCGTCAGCTTCTCAGCAGAGGGACTCTTCGGGCCGGCGACCTTCCCCGTCGGCGTAAGGGCCGCATTCAGTACGGGCGCGTTTTCGGCTGTTTCGACCACCAACGTGGAGCTCAGTGATCGCCCAGCAGTCCCATTGCCTGACTTGCTGATTCAAACATCAAACATTTCTTTCTCCCCAGCCAACCCCAACCCTGGGGAAATGGTCACAATCAATGCCAACATTGAGAACTTAGGGCAGATCGCTGCTTCAGATATCCAAGTAGGCGTCTACGACTTTGATGTCCTGATTGAGCAAGTGACGATCCCAAGCTTGGCTGTCGGTGCGACACAGGAAATCTCCGTTACAACATCCTTCGCAGAGCTCGGCTCGCGCTCGATTACCGTTAAGGTCGATCCGCTTGATTCGATACTGGAACTGAACGAAGAGAACAACGAGGCCAGCCGGCCGCTCCAGGTTGCAGATACCATTTCACCGACAACCTCGTTGGTGAGGGCGCCCGAGGCGAATGCTGTGGGGTGGAATAACACCGATGTGAGCCTGACACTAAACGCGATAGATTCGCTAGGCGGATCAGGCGTTAGTCATATCGCATATTCCATCAATGGTGGAGCGCCCGTCAGTGAGCCGGGGGACTCTGTCAGCTTGTTGCTTACCGACGAAGGAATTCACACGGTACGCTACTACGCAGTGGACGCCGCGCTCAACGCCGAGGCGGAGCGAAGCGTTCAGGTGAGGATCGACAAGACCGCGCCGGTTCCGGTCTATAGTGGTCCTTTCATCGTAGACGAAGGCAGCAGCACTCTTCCTGACGGTAGCACGTCGACCGATGCGTTGTCAGGAGTAGGGAGCATTGCTTGGTCGGTCGCTGGCGATGGTGAGTTCGTTAGTGGCGGTTCTCAGATTTTTAGCAGCCTTGATGGTCCGGCAACTCGCGACGTTTTGCTACGCGTGACCGACTTGGCAGGCAACGAGGCAACGGTCACTTCCCAAGTTTCCGTCTACAACGTTGAGCCGGAAGCGACGATTTCCAGCGGAGGAACATTCACTTACGGTCAAGCTGTTACGGTTGGTCTGAGCGGCCCGACGGATCCTTCCACAGCGGACACGGCGGCCGGCTTCCGATACAGCTTCGGCCTTTCGACTGGCGATCTGGCAAACACGTACTTAGATGCCGATGAGTCGAGCTCATGGTCTTCGGAGTTGGCGGTGGGTACGTACACTGTCTACGGTCGAATACTTGATGTAGATAACGCCTACAGCGACTACGAGACGAGCGTGACTGTCGAACAGGCTACGGTTACCGTCACTGCTGACGACACGACTAGGCCGTACACCGGTGCCGTTGTTAGCGATTTCAACGTCAGCTACTCTGGGTTTGTTCTTGGTGATGATGCAGGTGTGCTGGGAGGAAGCGTGAACTTCGGCGGTTCAGCAATAGGAGCTACTGATGTCGGTGTATACGCAATCGAGGTCGGCGGACTGACCAGCGACAATTATGTGGTCAACTTTGCCAGTGGCCAGCTAACGATCGAGAAGGCAAACGCAAATGTCGCAGTCAACGGTACAACGACTACGTACGACGGTACAGAGTACAGTGCAACTGGCTCGGTCGTCGGCGTCAACGATGAACCGCTCACCGGTCTTGAACTAAGTGGTACTTTCATTGATGCACCGGGCGGTACCGCCAATTGGTCATTTAGGGACGCAACCGGCAACTATAACGACGCCAGCGGGTCCGTCGCGATTAACATTTTGAAAGCTGAACAAACTCTCGACTGGGCCACTCCTGCCCCGATCGTAGAAGGCACGCCACTATCGGCGACGCAACTGAATGCTACGGTGTCAGTCGTGGGGCCATCTCTTGCAGGCGAACTGCAGTATGCGCCGGGAGCCGGTGCGATTCTCAGCATTGGTGTCAACGAATTGAGCGTCACTGCAAGCGAGACCACCAATTATTTGGCAGCAACCGAGTCAGTTCTCCTAACTGTCGAGGATCCCAATGTCGTTCCGACGATCGAATTCGATTCGCCGCCAAGCTCGGTCGTAAGAGACGTACCGTTTATGTTCGATGGTTCGTTCACGGATCCAGATGCGGATAGCTGGACGGCAACCGTGAACTACGGAGACGGTTCTGGTGATCAGCCGCTAGTGATCACGGAAAAGAACTTCCAGCTGGCGCATACATACGGTAGCGAAGGGCCGTACGTCATCGTCGTCACTATTGATGACGGAGAGGGGGGCGTTGCCAGCAAGAATCTGACCGTAGTCGTCAACCCGCCACCTCGTGCGGATGTAACGTTAATTTCTTCGGACGTGCTCTTTGATCCGATCAATCCCGATGCCGGTGATCCGGTGAACTTTGTTATCGACGTAACAAATGATGGCACCGTAGCTGCCGCAAACGTTGCTGTCAGTGTGCAATTCTTTGATGCTTCCAGCGATTCGTTTTTGGAAATCGGCCGCGCTTTGGTCGCCTCGCTCGCTGCAGAATCGGAAGCCGAAATTGGATTGACCTGGGACGGCACCGGAAGCCAACCTGCATTGCCAGTCGATGATGCGTATCTGCTGGTTCGAGTCGTCTTGGATCCAGACAACACTATCCAAGAGGAGGACGAATCGAATAATGAGGCGATCCAAGTCCTACAAATTGGCAGCCCCGACTTTGGCTCTGCAGGCCTGGTAGCCAACGTCAATCCCGTTACTACGACGCGCGGTACCTACACCGCCGTTGGTGGCCAAGCCTACTACGATTTCAGTACCATCCCCGGTAGCAACGACTTCCCGGTCCAGAACGCCAGCGTGACCGCTCGGTTGATCGATCAGGCGACCGGCGAAGTGCTGCGGGTATCCAGCGACCAGACGGCGCCCACAGGAAACTTCTTCCACCTCTTCCGAGCTCCTGAGGTCGACGGCGTTTACACCCTGCAGTACGAGATCAACGAAGGCACCTTGAGCGGCGTCTTCGAAAGCACGCTTACGGTCGATGGCGAACCAACCGTAACTCCGCGTGGCCCGCGTTCACCAGGTGGTCCTGGCTACGTGTTCTCGCCGTCGATTGTTCCGCCTGAAAGTTTGGAAATTGGCGAGGCCGCGACGATCATCGGCAGCTTTGATTATGAGCTGGACATTCCTCTGTTGGATGTTCCTGTTACGTTCAACAATCTGTTTCCTGTCGCTGGACAACTGCAGACGTTTGAAATCGGAAGCGGAACCGTTAGTTTTCCTGATGGGGGTCTCGACGAGCCAACCACACTACCGATGCAGTGGACACCGACCGCGGAAGGCTATCACATTCTGCAAGTGATTGCGCAGCCGGATTTTGATTTCCGTGCACGCACCCACGTAACGCAGTTGGTCCTGGTCGGAGACTTGGACACCACTTCCCTGAACGTTGAATACACAGCGACAGTCGTCCCTGATCTGCCACCGGAGGGCAGCGGTGAAGGTGAAGAAGATGGCGGCTCCTCATCGGCGGACGATACTCCGAGCCCTGGTGACACGCTGTTCTATACACTGCAATATGAAAACACCGGTAGCACAACGATTACCGGCGGATTCCTGATGGACGACTTCGACGAGACGCTGCTCGGAACACCCACCAACATCAGTGACGGTGGGATGGTAGATGGAAATGTCATTCGCTGGGACGTAGGTGATATCGCTCCAGGTGAATCGGGCTTCGTTACGTACGAAGTGACGATCAACTCAGGCGCAGAGCTTCCTCCTGGGTCAGCTTATCTGCTGAACACGGCAATTTTAAATGCGGATCAGTCCGTTGCGGCCAATACTAACGAACTGGTCATTAGTAATAACGCACCGGTGATCAGCGGCCTGAACGTGGATTCTGTTGTCGATGAAAATGGCAGCGTCACGCTGACGGGTACTTTCAGCGACGCGACAACCGACGATACACACCAAGTCTACATTGCGTGGGGAGATGAAACCTCCGACACACTCTCATTCACACAGGGTGAGCGAGCGTTTTCGATCGAGCATACGTACGACATAGCGAACCTTTCGGGCGTGGAAAGCGTTGAGATCGCTGTCAGCATCACAGACGGATCTAACCAGTCCGTTGCCGGTAGTGTTGAGACGATTGTGCATGTGAATGAAGCTCCGACTGCAAACGCGGGTGGGACTTACACGGTTGGTGAAGGCTTGCAGGTGGTGCTCGACGGATCCAATAGTACCGATCCTGATTTGCCTGGCGATGTTCTGACATTCCAATGGGATCTTGACGGAGACGGCGTGTTTGGTGAAACGGGAAGTGGTGCATCGCTAGGAGACGAGACTGGCGTCGCGCCAACGTTTGATGCCGGAACACTGGATGGTCCAACTAGTGTGCAAGTTGCACTGCAGTTCACCGATAGCTTTGGCGAATCAAGCACCGATACCACTACGGTCAATGT
>JBGCGI010000277.1:0-7368 GCA_045110715.1 Rubripirellula sp. | reverse complement strand
GCGCAAAAAAACCGCCCGGAGGACTCCCTCGATGATGGCCACCAATGTTGATGTCGAATCCATGGTCTGTCGGCAACGATCCATCGCCACCCAAGTGCCATTTCCCGGCAAAGAACGTTTGATAATCGCACGACTGCAGCGTCTCGGCCAACGTGATGTCATCATGCGGAAGATCATGGCCATACTCCGCAGGCAGCAATCTGTCATCGCGTTTCCAATCCATCCCTGAACGGGCACCGATCCACTGAGTGATACCGTGTCGCGCGGTGAACTTTCCAGTCTGAATACTAGCTCTGGACGGACTGCACACGCGACAAGTTGCGTAGCCTTGAGTGAACCGCATTCCACTGCGCGCGAGCCCATCGATATGGGGACTTCGATAGAACGTGCTGCCTTCCACCGAAAGATCGTGAAGCCCCATGTCGTCGACCAAGATCAACACGACATTCGGTCGTTCAGCAGCCAAGCCGCAGGTGACAAAACAGTGGAACAGGGCCAACAGAATAGCGTGACGCATGAGAACCTAGTGGGTGAGAGTTTGGTCGTGTCGGAGTTGTTCGATTTCAATGGCGGCAGTCAACGCTGCATGGGAATGCTGAAGACGGCAAGCGATTTCTTCACGTTTGAGGTGCGAGGACGATTCCGACAGGATAGTTCGCAGCGTAGACGTAAGATACTTGTCACTTCGCAACCACCGACCGCAACCAAGTCGCTCGACTCGCATCGCATTGTCGAACTGGTCAAACGCGAGCGGCCTGATGATTTGCGGAATCCCGGCTGCGATCGCCTGAGAAGTCGTACCAACACCACCATGATGAACGATGGCACTGCAGTGGGGCAACAATTCTGCGAAGGAGGCGTAGGCCATCCTTCGAACATTGGGTGGCAGGTCAGGCGGAAAATTCTCGTCATGAGTCGACAGTAAAAGTCCTGGCCGTTGCAAAATCTCACATGCTTCACAGGCCTTGACGAAGAATTCTCGGCAGTGGTGGTGAGCGGTTCCCGAAGTGAACACGATTGGCTTGTCGTCAGGAACATCAAATTCCTTTCCACCATTGTCGGCCAGCGGAAATCCACAGTGCACCAAGCGAGGGCAAAACTCACGCGTCGCTGGTGCATACCAGTCAGGATACATTGCCAAAATTCGATCGGGCGATAACCACCACTGGTGTAGCACGCGTCGAACAGGCGGCAAGTTCAGAGATCGACGGGCAACGTTGACCGGGCCGCGCAACAGCGGATCGACCGCGACGTGGTCAATCAACTGATAGCTGGCGCGAACCGCCCACGCTGGTTTGCGAATTTCAAACCACCACGGAGACAACCGAGGTGGATCAGTGGCCGTTCTCAACAAAGAGGGCTGCAGATGCACGGTGGCCATCGGCGTGTCTGGGTCCGCGTCTCGAAAAATTCGCGACGCCAAATCCAACGGATGCGCAACGAGCACCGTCTCGCCTGCAACATGATACTTGCGAATGATCTGATCATGCAGCGGCAGAAACTCGTTCACGATCTCTCGAAAGATCGCAACCGGTCCTCGGATCGGCTTCCAAACGTTCGCATCCCCCAATGCTTCCACAAAACGTTCTGCCGAGATCACCGGTTCCACTTCCAAGCCCTGCGACGCGGCAACCTCAGCGTAGGGCTCGGCAAGAGAGATCACCACTTCGTGTCCGCGTTCCAGCAGGCATTTTCCAATCGCGATCATCGGGTTCACGTCACCACGTGAGCCCGGAGCGGAGAGAATCGCTCGCATCGCTTACCGCTCGATCTCGTATTCGGTGATCTTCCGATACGCGGTCGCTCGACTGACACCAAGCAACTTCGCAGCTTCAGGAACACTGCCTCCGGTCCGCTTGAGAGCCTTGCGAATCAACCGCTGCTCCCACTCGTCAATCCGCAGCGTATCGAGCCGACTTAGCCCCGCATCTCTCAACCCAAGGTCTTCCGCGTCGATCTTCGGTGCGTCCGCCATCACCACCGCACTGTCAATCACGTTTCTCAACTGCCGAACGTTGCCAGGCCAAGGGTACTCACGAAGTCGTCCCATCGCTTGGGTCGAGATCCCCAAATCGGACCTGCCGTGCTGCAACCGGAAGTGATCCAAGAAGTGCGAAATCAGCATGTCGATGTCGTCACCGCGGTCACGCAGGGGCGGCACAAGCAGTTCGAAAACACTGAGGCTGTAAAACAGGTCCTCGCGAAACTTCTTCTCGCGAACGAACTCAGCTAGGTCGCGATTGGTGGCAGCGATCACGCGGACATCCACCAACACTTCTTCACTTGCTCCAACCGGCAAGAAGGGATGACCTTCCAGAATCCGAAGCAGCTTGGCTTGGCCTTCAAGCGTCAACTCGCCAATTTCGTCCAAAAACAAGGTGCCGGTATGCGACTGTTGAAACCAACCGATATGATCCTGATCCGCCCCTGTGAAGGAACCTTTCTTATGACCAAACAACTGACTCTCGATCAACTCGCTGGGAATCGCTGCGCAATTGACCGTTAGCATCGGACGCTTGGCCCGCTGGCTAGAACGATGCACAGCACGAGCCACCAACTCCTTGCCCGATCCACTTTCACCGCGGATCAGAACTGAACCGTTCGCTTTTCCAACCCGTTCAATCTTCGCTTTTAGTTTCACCATGACAGGACTAGAGCCCTTCAGCTCGTCGGTGTCCGCGTTCTGATCGGCGATTCGTTTCTTTTCAGCAACCAAAGTGTCGCGTTCAAACGCGCGCGTCAAACCGATCGCAAGCAGACGCGCTGCAGCAACCGCCAACTCGAAGTGCGCTGCCACGAAACTAGGATCATGCCGATACAGATGCAGAACTCCTAGATTGTTACTTCCACTATCAAGCGGCACGTAGATGATGTCCGACCAGATCTCGGCACTAGGAGAAACGGTCAATTCAGAAGCTGATTCCTCATTGATCCAGATCGCCTCTCCGTCGCGAACGACACGGCGGATCAATCCTTTCCCAAGCGAAATCGCATCCGCTTTCTCTGCGGGAAGCACACGCTGCGGCTTCAATCGCCCATCACCTGAATCAAAAGACAAACCAACGACATCCGCTTTGGTTCGATCCTTCAACAACTCGATCACGGTATCGATCGCTGAATCCGGATTGTCGACTTGCAACAACTGTAGACTCAGCGTGTACAAATCGATCAGATGCCCAGCAGTCGCAACCGACGCGATCGGATCATCAAACTCAACTCGCCACGATCGTTCCGTTGGAAGTTCTTGAACCAAAGTCGGCGTGTTCGGCGCATCGCCAAATCCGTCGGGATCCGGTTCGACCAACTGCAGATCAGTGCTGCCCACCGTAATCACGGACTTGTCCAACAATCTCGCATGGTCGGTCTTTTGCCCGTTGACGTGGGTTCCGTTTCGGCTGCCACTATCGCGCAGATGCCAATTCCCGTCCTCAAAATAGACCACTGCGTGAAAACGGCTGCTGACGGGGTCCGTCAACATCACCTCGCAACTCGACCCTCTGCCAATGTGCATTGGGCGAGACGGCTCCAGCGGATACTGCTTTCCTTTTTCGGGACCACTGCGGACCGCTAAATACGCCACCATGAGTCATTCAGGCTCAAATTTTTGACATGAAAAGTGAGAACGCCGGCGAAACTTCAACGGCCAAACGTCCTGCTCGTGCCCCCCGTGCGTCTCATTTTAAGGCGCCTGCCGAAGGGGTGCGATGCGGGTCAGCGACAGAATGCGACGAATCAGCGGAATAATCGGCCGATCAAAGGGGCCCCGTTCAGGACTCAAATCGAATTCCACAGCGAAAACAGTAGTCCGCATCAGCCCTTTGCCCGCTCGCTTCGCAGTTCTCACAAGGAGGCTCCTCCTCGCCGCGACTCTCTTTCATGATTTCGGCGCTCACAAAAGTCGAAGGCACAATGATCAAACTGTATCCCAGCAAAATCAGGCAAGCGGAAATCAACTTCCCTGCCGAAGTCTGCGGTACCACGTCACCGTAGCCCACAGTTGTCATTGTCACGATCGCCCAGTACATCGCTTGCGGAATCGAAGTGAAACCGCTCTCAGGAAACGGCGTTCCGTCCTCGTAGGTTGCACCTTCGGTCATCACCGTTTCGATTTGATACATCAGGGCGCCACTAATCGTCACGGCCACCAGCACCACCGACAGAAAGACCACGATCTTGTGCCGCGCTTTCCAGACTGCTTCGGCCAATTCATCGGCATCGTTCATCATCCGCCAAAGCTTCATCACACGAAACACACGGAGGAGCCGAACGCTGCGCAGAATCACAAACGATCGCGACGAACTACCGATGAAGAGCGTCGCATAACTCGGCAGAATGCTAAGTAGGTCGATGATGCCCCAGAAGCTGACCGCATATCGCAAAGGTCGCCGCACACAGATCAGTCTCAACACATACTCAATGGTGAACAGAATGGTCAGCAACCATTCCGTTCGCTCGAAAAAGGACAGCAGTGTCGAACTGGATCTGTAGCTCGGAACGGTCTCCAAAGATACGATCAGAATGCTGGCTAGAATCGCGATCAACAACCCAATGTCGAACCAACGTCCCTTCGGTGAGTCAGCCTCAAAGATGATGTCGTAAAGCTGAGCGCGCCACCCCTCGGACTCAGGTCGCTGAGTCAATCGGCGGCGTTGCGAACTTTTGTTGCTTGGCATGTTGTGGTCCAGAGTATCACTGCTGCAGCCGCGCTGGCACGAGCGAGAAAATGGCGTTGGTGAGCTAGGCTAGAACTTCCAACGATACTCCATCCGAGTTCCATAAACATCTTCCAGCCCGCGGCGCCATCCGTACATCGTGTCAAATCGCAACAGCGTGGCGTTCGAGACGGGGAACTGATACCTGGCCCCCGCAGCGAACTGGTCGTCGGGAACATTCGCATTCTTGCTGCCATGCGGTGTCAAATACGTCATCTCCAACAGCAACTGCCGGTCCAAATCATCGCCGATCAAATCGACACCGATGCTTCCACCGGCGGTATCACTGGCGGTCGCATCCAGAGTTGACAAACCGTTCAGGCCATCGGAGTCAAAGTTGATTCCCGTGTTGCGGAGCACGCCTCCCGAACCACCTGCGCGAGCGACCGACTGTGGACGATCCCAGCCCACAAAAAAGTTCGCGTACGGGACGAACGTGAGTGGCGACGAAGTGATCCAACTGTTCTCTACCAACAACAAAGCACCATCGGCCGTTCGCTCTGAGTCCGGCAGATCCTGGCCAGCATTCACGATCACACGAACGCTATTGCTGATCCGATCGAAGTACCGACGTGTGTAGCTTGCCGTGATGTTGTGATAGCTTCGCTCACTTTGATTGCGATCGCGGAGATAGGCATATCCGGTTTCGATGTAGCCTGCATAGGCTTCGATAAACCAAGCCGTACCGAAGGCTTGAGCAGCGTGCTCATCACCAGCAAACGCAGCGCTGTCCAATTGATCAACCACGGCAAAGAACGTCGCGTCGAAGTTCGACCAGTTCAGCAATCGACTGTGACGCGCGGGCAACGCAAAGGCTGCTCCCGTAACAGCGTCTTCCATCCAGATTCCGTTTTGAAACAACAGCGGAACCAGGCCGATCGTGAACGGCAATTCAAACGGCGAAGTCTGATCGTGGGCAGCTCCTAGCAAGACACCAGCGTCACCTTCGAAATATCCGGTGAGCGGCGTGAAATCGATCTCGTTGCGGAACCGAAAATCGCCGCTGACTTTTTCAAACCGACTGAACTGCCCGCCATTGTCCAACGGTCCCACGAACGCGTGGAATCGCTCGCTGTCGGTTAGCCGTAGATCCAAATCCAAGTTCAACCGGTGCGCCCAGTTATCTGTACGGCCCGCGGCGTTGCGTCCCGCTGCGATTCCCGTGCGATAGTCGCCATACATGTAGAACTGTGGTCGAGCTAGATTCTTGTCACCAAACCAGTTTTTACCGCGTGGAGTGATGCCATCGCCGTACCAGATGCGTCCCCATTCGATCCAGGGATGTTGTGTGGGTACATCACGCTTCACATCGTAAACCCACTGTTCACCGCAGGGATGCTCGCTCATCGACCGCGACATTGGCGTTGGCGAAAAGTCGGAGTAGTACTTACTCTTTTCCTGACAGGTCTGGCAGGCAGACGTGCAAGCGCCGTCACAGCCAGACTTGAGCTGACGACTTAATGGCAAGCCTCGGTCAAAAATGGTGGATGCGACCGTCGCGTCGATCGTTTTGTCAAATCTCGCGACATCGTAGTCGGTCGAAGGAAACGGCAGCCCTTGCTTGAGCTCCTGTTCCAGCACAGGAACAATGGCTTGGGGGGGCGCCAACGTGACCCGCGAAGAATCTGAATTCGCTAGCCCCCCTGACGCAGCGGCCGCCCCCTGCTTCTGGGCTTCAGATAGCTTTGGAAGTTCGCTCGGTTTCAGCGAGGGCGGACTCGACGGAACGGGCAAACGCGTCGGCTTTTCAATCGTTGGCAAACGCCGAGGGGCAGTTCGCTTTGCCTTCGAATTGTTAGTCAACGACTCGGTGCCGGAAACCCGTGCACCTAGCAGCATCACCGAAGTAGGTCCTGGCGATTTCTGTTCCTCAGCCGATGCACAGACAGCAAATGTCCATGTAGCGAGTATCGTAGCAACCAACTTCCAACCGAAGCGACTGGCAACTGACGATGCTTGGATTCGATAGATCGTGCGGATCACGGTTTGATACTTCATTTTACCAGGAACGTCCGGCTACTCATGCGTAAGTCAAGCATGTTCTCGTTCATGCGGCGAATCATCTCAGGCGTACTCTTGATTTGACGCATGAAGTACATCGGCTCCGTTCTACTACGCAAGCGAACGCTCAAACGGTAAGCACCAGGCTTGCGAATGGCAGAGGCGGGGATGTGGTACTTGGGCACGCGATGATCAAGAGGTGCGATCGAGTGCGCTTCCATACGAATCAACGGCGGATGGTTCAGAACGCTGACGGGCACAGCACCAGGACGTAGAAACGCCAATTGATCGAGACTGAAGTTCAGCGGCAATGCGGCTTCACGATCGGTGCCTCGCACATTGTTGATCAGGAACTTGGTTTGCAAGTTGAACAGATCCTTGTCCCGGCGAATGCGTCCCTTGGCGACTTCCACCGAGTGCATGTCGGCCAGGTCCGCGTTGTTGTCCAAATAGCCGCTTTCCCAAACTCGTTTTCCGTCCGGATCGATCAGCACGACATTGAGCCATAATTGTGGCTGAGCCCCTAACGAACCGGTTGGCGCGTTGTGCCCTTCGCTCTTGTTGCTAACCTTGTAGCCAATCTTCAGAGGTCTTCCAGCTTGGGGAGCGTCGTAAAAGAACGGTCCCTCAACGTCCAATCCGGCTTCCAAAGTCA
>JBGCGI010000276.1:0-17876 GCA_045110715.1 Rubripirellula sp. | reverse complement strand
ATCGTTATCAGCCAGATGCTGAAGGGTTTCAGCAATACGCAGGTCGTTCCAGCACGTGTTCGTGATGCACTCGACACACTTTCCGAAGGTTTGTTGGTACTCGATGAGCACCAACGAATTGTGTTAGCGAACCGCTCGTTCAGCGGAATGGTTGGTGAAACGCAAGAAAAACTTGTTGGGGGAAGAGCTGGATCTTTGCCATGGGTCTGCAGTCGAGGAGCGTTGGCAGAGTTTCCCTGGGCCAGGGCCATTCGCGAAACCGTACCGCAGACAGAGCAATTGATGCGGTACAAATTGTCCGATGGATCCTTTCGATTCTTCTCGATCAATTGTTCCCCGATCAAGTCGTCTGGGGCTCGGGTTGGCGGAGCTGTTGCTACTTTTCGTGATGTGACAGAGATTGAGGAGAGACGCGGAGAGCTGGAGCACATGTTGGCTCAGCTCAGGTACAGTCGCGATGAAATCTGTTCGAAGAACCGTGAACTCGAAGTATTGGCTCGGCAGGATGCCTTGACGGGGTGTCTCAATCGACGGGCTCTGTTCCAAGCGTTTGAACTCGCATGGTCAAAGTGCAAACAATCGGATCAGCCGGTATCTTGCCTTCTGTTTGACTGTGATCACTTCAAGACAATCAACGACACCTATGGGCACCACATCGGCGATCAGGTGCTGCGCCGAATCTCCCATACCCTAGCTGAGACATTTTCTGAGCCGGCGTTGGTGTGCCGCTACGGTGGCGAAGAGTTCTGTGTCGTGATGCCTGAGACGTCGCTCTGCGATGCTAAGCAGGCAGCTGAAGAAGCACGTGTGCGAATCGAAGGCATTCGCATCGATGATCTCGCCGAGCTCCGTTTGACTGTCAGCATTGGTGTGACAGAAACAAGTATGGGAGCTTGTGAACCGCAAGAACTCATCAACCAAGCAGACCAATGCCTCTACGCTGCCAAAGGCAGAGGACGCAATCAGGTCGTCGTCTTCAACGACTCTATCCTCGACTCGTCAGCCGCGTTGTCTGGTTTGTCTGGGGGGCAAGTTGTCGAGGCCGCCTACGGTTCAGAAGTCGAGGCAATGGGGCTTCCTTTCCAGGCAGTGACGGCCTTGGTCAGTTCGCTTGCCTATCGGGATGCAGAAACTGCCGAACACTCTCGCCGAGTCGCGGACCTGTGCGTTCGATTGGCTTCTGGTTTATTGGACCAACGAAATACATACATACTTGAAATTGCAGCGTTACTGCATGACATCGGGAAGATTGGTGTTCCCGATCATGTTCTGCTAAAACCAGGTCGCCTCTCCGAAGAAGAGTGGAAGATGATGCGGCAGCACGATCGTATTGGAGTCGAGATTGTATCTAGCACCTTCAACTGCGACGAACTGAATGAAATCGTTCGGAACCACCACCTTCACTATGGGAATCCGACAGAGAACAAACTTGTACGATCGGGGAAGAATCTGCCGATCGCCGCAAGACTGCTGAGCATCGCCGATAGTTACGACTCGATGGTCTCGGACCGCGTCTTTCGCAAGGGAAGAAGCCATTGCGAAGCAGTTCAAGAACTACGTCGTTGTGCGGGGACTCAATTCGACCCGCTGCTCGTTGAGCATTTCGCCGCCACGATCACAAAGCGATATGTTTCAAGTGAGACGTCGAACGCTGTGCCGAAGCAAACAGCGATGCAGATTGGATTGCAGATTGAAAGTCTCGCAGATGCTTTGGATGCACGAGACGTCGACAGCCTGCAGACGCTCGCCTCGCGACTTGGGGCGATGGCTAGGCATCACCGGATAGAATCAATCGCTGTTGCAGCTGAGAGGATCGAGGCGAGCGCTGCGGAGGAAAACATGCAGTGGATTCACTTGCTGAGAGATACGCAGTTGTTGCTGAATCTGTGTCGATCGACGCAAAATGCTTTTCTAACGCCGCCTGAGGTCGACGACTTGGATGGAATCGTCAACGCTGCGTTGATTGCCTCAGCCTGATCTCACTATCGGATGAATCGTTAGAAACGGAATTGTGGGATGCCAGAGTTTTGGCTCACGAACCTGTCCAATCAACCCTTGTTGTTACTCCTGTGCGGGCCAGCGTACTCGCGGTAGCGCGGCCGGTCATAAAAGACGAAAAAAGACGCATGTTTCGGCCAAGAGCGACAGATCGGAGGCGTGTGAAAGGCGGCTGTTGTTGCCCCTCTGTGGATGAGTGAAGCAGCGAGATTGATGACCTGATCCGGATAACCCTTGCAGGCGGCGGATCTTCGGGATCGTTAAGGGTTCACTTTTCAGAGTTTTTTGACTCTCCGCGTTTGTGTCTTAGGTTTTCAGTAGAAGTGAGCGAGTCGGTGTTCGGCTCGCTGCCGGTGAGAAATCAAATCGCGAGTGCGAAATGACGACACGCCGGTCAGCCTTGCTCCCAGTACAAAGGCAAACCGTCCGAGAGGGCGGGGCGCAAAGCTATGGATCCGTGAGTTCACACTCCAGGACCGCCTAGCTGCCAAGGGAAATGATGAATCGCAAGTTCGCTTGCAGGACATCAGCCAAGGTGTGTCAGACGAAAGTCGGAGACAGGCTGCCCCAATTGGTCAGGTTCATATCGGATCAGACTACTAACTAGTCATAGTCGCATGCCCTTGCGGGTATGCATCTCACTCCGGAGAGAGACATGAAGAACTTCACAAACAGCATCGTAAACTTCCTTAAAGAAGAAGATGGCCCAACTGCAGTTGAGTACGCCGTCATGCTTGCATTGATCGTCGTCGTTTGCTTGGCAGCTGTTGGTACCATCGGTACAAACGCAAACGCTAAGTTCACCGAAGTCGGCGCTGCAATCGCTGGCAACTAATTGGTCACCGCTCATTTAGAGCGGTACCAAGAGAAGAATCTCGACGCAGATTGGTGCGGGTTCCTTCCAAGGGATCCGTGCCATCGCGCCGGGATGTTTTTACGTCGCAGCACTTAGCTGACGCGTAAATCAAGAATCGACGCTTCACGTGTCACTTACCCGCACTTCTGCGGGAGGCCCACCTATGAACTACCCAATCCTACCTGCCGACGCTGCCGCCTACGCTTGGCAACTGTCTTGCTGTTTCGTGACTCTGCTATTCGCGATGTTCAGCTGGATGATCGGACCTCGGTAACGACCCACCTCGCAACGATTCCCTGCCCTACGCCTTCGGCTTCGAATCTTGCAAACCCAAAATGCTCGCCAAAACAAAACACACGGGAAAAATATTATGGCTGCTCTACTAAACGGAATCGCTGAAAACTGGACTGTCTGGTTCGTGACCATTGTCTTGATCGTCGCAGCCGTGATCGATGGAAAGATTCTGAAGGTTCCAAACTGGCTGACATTTCCGTTCATCGTCAGCGGCTGGGTTTACTGCACGATTCAGGGCGGTTTCAGTGGACTCGGATACAGCCTGCTGGGGACATTCGTTGGAATGATGATGTTGCTGGTTTTGCGGAATGTTGGCGGCATGGGTGCCGGTGACGTGAAACTGCTCGCAGGAGTCGGAGCTTGGCTTGGGACCGTTGTGACGCTTTATGCTTTCGCAGCAACCGCGATTGTCGGCGGAGTGATGGCCGCCATCATGATCGCACGCAGCGGTCAGTGGGAAAAACACTACGCGATGGCTCACCAGATCTTGCACGAGTGGAAAACTGTTCGGAAACCCGACGAATTGGCTAAAATTGCTCGTGAGCGTAAGCCTTCGATGTACTTGTTGCCTTACGGAATACCGATGGCGATCGGTTCAATTGCCTACTTCGCAATCGCCGGAATGCTGGTCTAAGCCTTGTCTGTTCGTGCCAGCGAGACCAATGCTGGTAGGCAAGACTCACTGTTAAAGTTTATCGCTTAGGCGAGGTCGCGCATCTGCGTTGGCCTCGCCGATTGCAATGATCATAGGTAGCCGATCGTACGGGTTGCAGCGGTGCCGTCTCTTCCTCCGAAAACCCCTATTGAGTCGGTTCGGCATGTTGGATGCAATCCGCGCCTTTCCGATAGCTTCTTCACCTTCTTGGTTTAGACAACCGCCATGCGAAACAAATCTCTCTATCTGCTGTTGGCATGCATCTGCGGAACCGCGGCTGCAATTTTGGCTGGTCAGTACCTCAATGCAGGGCCGGAAGCTGAGGGGAATTCGACTGAAATCTTTGTTGCCACGGTAGCAATTGACGCCGGTCAAGAAATCACTCCTGAGCGAGTGCGTCTGGAGCAATGGCCATCAGACAAAGTGCCACAAGGATCAAGCGGAGTTTTTACTGACTTGGAGGGCAAGTACGCCAAGCAGCGGTTCTATGTGGGTGAAGCGATCATGCCCGTGAAATTGATGGATGACAATTGGACAACGGTTCCCAAGGGATACCGAGTGGTTGCTATGAAAGCATCCGACGTCAGCATTGCCAACTTGATTCAGCCAGGCGATCGCGTTGACGTGATGGCGTACTTCAATAAGAGCGAGTTGGTTCCACGAAGCATGACGAAGACCGTGCTGATGGGCGTTCGCGTCTACGCTCTCGACGGTGATACGCAACGGAAAGTTGGCGAAGAACGACCCAAGTCGCTGCGGACCATTCAATTGCTGATTCACGAGAAGGATGGCGAAGCGTGGACTTACGCAAATGAGCTCGGAAACATTCGTTTGAGCCTGGGGAGCGACGCTGACTACAGTTCCGAAGACGGCTCCAATGAAGCCGGCAAAGAGTTCTTGGCCTGGTTGGAAGATCATCGGAAACGCCAGGAAGAGGCAGTCGCTCAGAAGGAGCGTGAGGCTCGGATGAAACGCCAGAACATGAATCAATCCAAGACCACTCGAAGCACTCCAACGGTAACAAAGAAGGACGAAGACGGTTTTTCAATGTTTAAGTTGGTGGAAGGCAAGATGTATGAGTACTGGATGGTGCCAGGAAAGCTGCCTGAGCTGGTGGGTGAGGTCGGAGGAGAGACCAATTCCAAGTCAGGCGACAGTGATGGCACAAGTGTCATGCCCGCAGATGAAGAAGGCACCGACGAGAAGACCGACGGCAAGGAAGACCCGTACAGCTATTTGAACGGCGAAGACAGCCCGTTTTATCAGCCACCTAATAAAGGTGACGCTGACTCTGCCGGCCGATAACTGCACACATACGGAGTCCAGGCCGTTTTTCTGGACAACGAGTTGATTGTTTTTGACTTTACCTGTTACCCGCAATAGACCAACGCATTGCTCAGTACAAACTGCTGATGCATGCAAGTTTTGGACGGATCCGAAACTGGTCTCGCAAGGATGCATTCGCGATGGAAACGACCCGACTGACGGCGAAGATTGTTGCCGCACTGCTAATTGTCGCCATGTCAAGCGGGGCAAGCCCGCGTGCTTTGGCACAATCGGGACCTGTTCGCCTCACTTCGAATGAGTCGACTGTAAGCCACAATATTTCACAGTCGGTAGAGCGATTGGAGATGCTAGTGAAGAGTAGTCGAATTCTGACACTTGAGGAGCGGATCCCCAAGTTTCAAGTTCACAACGAGGAAGTGGTTGGTGCGACTCCCGTTTCGCAAAACCAAATCCAAGTATTTGCGAAGGCGCCTGGAACGACACAGTTGAATCTGTGGGATACCAACGACAAGCTCTACACGGTCGACGTAACCGTTTTGGCAGATGCTCGTGAAGTCGAAGGGATTCTGAGCTCGCAGCTGCCTTTGGCGTCATTGAAGGTGATGCCAGTTCAAACTAGTGCGATCGTATCTGGAACCGTGACAAGCGTAGATGATGTCGATCGTGCTGTTGCGATTGTCGAGCAGTTCTATGCAACGGTCGTCAACAACATCAAGGTCGTCGGTGTGCAGCAAGTTCTGTTGCATACTAAGATCATGGAAGTTTCGCGAACCAAGCTGCGTGATTTGGGGATCGACTGGGGAACGTTTACCGACGACGCGTTTTTCTTCTCCGCACCAGGCCGTTTGATTGACGTTGCACAAAGCACCGTAAATGGTGACCTGCCATCCACGGAAGGTGCACTTTCTGGAACCAACCGCCTGTTCATCAATGGCGGTGACTTTTCCAGCTTCATCACGGCATTGCGAAAGCAAGACTTGATCAAGTTCCTGGCTGAGCCAACGGTTGTCGCAACTCATGGTCGGCCTGCTCGATTCAATGTTGGTGGTCGTGTTCCCTATGTTGTGCCAACAGGCAACAACTCGATCACGGTCGCGTTCGAGGAATTCGGAACGTCTGTCGACTTCCTTCCCTTTGTTGTTGGCCCTGGCCGTATTCGCTTGGAAGTTCGTCCAGAGGTGACCGAGCCCGATGAGTCACGATCGATTTCGGCAGCTGGAATCGATGTCCCAGCCTTCACTCAGCGGTATGTTGAAACTGCGGTTGAACTTCAAGCTGGGCAAACGTTTGCCATCGCAGGATTGCTTCAAAGCCGTACCGAGTCTGTCACTCGTGCGACCCCGTTCTTCGGCGAACTGCCCGTGATCGGGGCCATGTTCCGTCGCGTACGAGAGGAACGAAACGACATCGAACTCTTGATCACCGTGACACCTGAGATCGTCGACGCGATGGATCCACACCAAGTTCCTTCTGGTGGTCCTGGGTTGAATTCAATGTCGCCGAATGACAAAGAGTTCTACATCAAGGGGCATATCGAAGTCCCCAACTTGCTTGGTGATCAATGTGCGATTCCCGGTGAGGGATACAGCACGATGCCAATCGAAGGCACTTATGGCGGCCTTCCTCCAGGAGCGATCGTTCCGACTGACCAGCCAATCATGGTTGGCGAAAACGTGACGATCAGTGCACCGAGCGAGTAAGACCCGCAGCGACAAGAATGAATCGTGAGCCGCGACTGTGCGGCTCACGAACAAGACTGAATGATTACCTACTGTTTCCGACCGGACATGTTTTGTCATGAGCAACGTACTTAGAATCGCATTGGTGGATCCAGACGATCAGTCACGCGAGGCGCTCAAAGCGATGCTTCTCGGGATGGACACGGTCTGGCTGGAGGCTGACTGTTCTCGCTACGAGTTTTTTCCCGATGTGATTGAGCAGGCGGCACCTGATGTTGGCGTTGTTGCTTTGGACAGTGAGCCAGAGCAAGCGATCGCGCTGATTCAGAAGTTGGCTTCTCAAGCTCCCGACACTGCCATCTTGGCGGCGAGTACGGAAACTGATGGGCAAATGATTCTGAGCGCGATTCGTGCTGGGGCACGCGAGTTTCTGACTCTTCCCTTAGCTCATGCGGATCTCGATGAAGCTTTGCAGCGAGTTAGTCAACAGAAATTTGGCACGTCCGAGGGCGGAGGTAGAAGCTGCGAAGTGATCGCTGTTTCTGGAGCGACAGGTGGAGTTGGCACGACCAGTACTGCGGTCAACTTGGGATGTGTACTCGCTTCCGATCCCCACAATAGCGTCGCTCTGCTGGATTTGGACCTTGCTTTGGGAGACGCGGATGTCTTTTTGGATTCGATTCCTGACTACACGCTCGCTGACGTGGTGCAGAATGTATCACGCCTCGACATTCAGTTGCTGAAGCGATCTCTGACGAAGCATAGCAGCGGACTGTACTTGTTGCCGCGGCCGGTCGAATTGCAGGACACACTTAGCATCACGGATGACAGCATCAGGAAAGTAATTGGTCTTTTGAAGGCGTCGTTCACTCACTTGATCATTGACCTGTCGAAGACTTACAGCGCAATTGACATGGCAGCGGTTGAAAGTGCCGACCGGCTATTGCTGGTCACTCAGCTTGATTTGCCATGTCTACGCAATGTCGTTCGATTGATGATGAGCTTTGAGGAGATCGAAGGTCTACAGAACAAAGTTGAAATCGTTGTCAATCGAGCCGGATTGGACGCAGGCCAAATCAGCTTGAAGAAGGCGAAAGAGACGTTGGGACGCGACGTGTTTGCTTTGTTGCCCAACGACTATCGAACCATGGTGGAAGTTCGCAACAACGGCGTGCCACTGATCGTTCAAGCTCCCAAGGCCGCAATCACACAGGCGATTCGTGACTTGGCTGTGAAGCTGAGCGGTGGGGTTGAGGAAGAACAGGACGAGCAGGCGACAGCGAAGGCCAGCAGCGACAGCAAGTGGAAAAAGTTTTGGCCAGGCGCGAAATCTTAATTTCGCGATGATCGATAGACCCACGATGGTAAATCTGGAAAGCGACTCTCAATGAGTGTCTCTTTCTAGGCGGACCTACTGGGATTCGATCCATCTGACAAGCGTTCGAACCATCGCGCCCGTTGCACCAGCGTCCCGATGCGGTTGAGGACTGTCGGCGAAAGCCGGACCAGCGATGTCGATGTGTACCCATGGGGTGTCGCCTACGAAGTTCTCTAAGAATTTCGCTGCAGTGATTGCGCCGCCCCATCTGCCTTCACCAATGTTCTTGATGTCGGCAACTTTGCTCTTCACTTTGTCATCGTAAAGCCCAAACATCGGCAGCTGCCAAACGGGCTCGCCTTCTTCTTCGGCGGCCGTATCGATCGCGTCACAGACTGTTTGATCGTTGGTCATTAAGCCGGCGACTTCTGTGCCCAATGCAACCATGCAAGCACCAGTCAGTGTGGCTAAGTCAACCATCGCCCGCGGCTGATGCCCAATTGCAACGTCCAGCGTGTCAGCCAGTACTACCCGCCCTTCTGCGTCTGTATTCAGGATTTCGATTGTTTTGCCACTGCGCGTCTCAATGACGTCTCCTAGTTTGTAGCTGTCGCCACTGACCATGTTCTCGGCGAGTCCGCAAAACCCGATCACATTCTGCTTGATTCCCAATTGTGCCACGGCGTGCATCACACCCACGACAGTCGCCGCGCCAGCCATGTCGCATTTCATGTCCTTCATGCCTTCGCTGGGCTTGAGCGATAGACCTCCACTGTCGAAGGTGACGCCTTTCCCGACCACCGCAATTGGAGCCTCGTCGCCTCCGCCGTTGTGTCGAAGGATGACCAACCGAGAAGCACGCGAGGAGCCAGCACCGACAGCGAGTAGGGCGCGGCAGCCTTCTGCTTCTAGTTTCGGTTCATCCCAAATTTCGATGGACAGTCCAGCCGTATCCGCAATCTGTTCTGCCATCGTGGCAAAGCTCTCTGGATAAAGAACCACAGGCGGTTCATTGACCAACCGTCGGGTATGGTTGATCGAATGTCCAAGTACGCTCCCACGCTGTACTGCTTCATCGCTTGCGGCCAAGAATTGGACGGATTCAGGCACATGAATGGATGACTCTGATCGATAGATACATTGTCCTTCACAGCCCGACATTGTGCCTGCGACAATCGCATCGTGCATCGACGGGGGAAAGGACTCAGGAAGTGCAACCAGGATCTGTGTTCGAATGCGGTCGGAAAGCTTCCGAATCGCGGCAGCGCCCGACTCAAACGCGAGTGTTCGGGTTGCCGGTTGATCTCCTAGCCCTACAACCAAAAACATCGTTGGGCCTGAATCGAGCGGCGAGGCGAGCAGGCTGAGTTCTCCCTGTTTCCCTCGTATTTGCTCGCTGTTTACCAAACGACTGACCCATCCATTGGAGGCTTGGTCGATCGCTGCCAGAGTTGGGGGCAGCTTGCCGTCACCGAACAATCCCACCACCAAGACATCTGCTGCTACCGTCAGTGGAGCTTCGTTGGTGCTGCTGAGGGATGGATTTGGAAGTGGGTTGCTTTCCATGATCGGTCGTTTGGGTGTGTTGTGCAAAATTGGTTACGGATCAAGCGAATCTCGCTCCTATGTCCGTTAGTCTAGCGCCTCAATGGCGGTTATCCTACCCAGGCAAACTTGCTCCCCTTGCTGTGAAAATCTGCCGTGAAGCACCGCTCTACCAACGACGCCATCGAAGACTTGCGACGTGGCGGCTATCTTTTGCAAATTGATGACGAAGTTGATCCCCACTTGGAAATGGCAGAGATCCAGCGGCGCGTGTACGCGAATGATGGCCCTGCTCTGCTGTTCACTCGCTTGAGAGGATGTCAGTTTCCGGCAGCATCCAATTTGTTTGGATCGATCGAGCAAGCTCGGTATTTGTTCCGCGATACGCTTGAATCCGTCCGCAAACTGATTGAGGTCAAACTGGATCCATCTGCGGTTCCCAAGCGACCGTTTCGTTATGCGGGGGTTCCGTTGACAGCCCTGCGGATGTTGCCGCGGCGGACGCGCAAGGGCGCCGTGCAGGCCAACCGAACTTCGCTTGCGGCCTTGCCGATGATCAAGTGTTGGCCGGATGATGGTGGCGCTTTCGTGACTCTGCCACAGGTACTGAGTGACGATCCGACAGCAGCAGGCAATTTGATGCGAGTAAATCTGGGAATGTATCGGATTCAGTTGTCAGGAAACGACTATGACCCCAATGACGAAGTAGGGCTGCACTACCAAATTCATCGCGGTATCGGCGTCCATCATCGTGCTGCTTTGGATCGCGGAGAACCTCTGCGCGTGGCGATTACGGTGGGAGGATCACCGGCGATGTCCCTGGCCGCAGTGATGCCTCTGCCTGAAGGTCTCACGGAGTTGACTTTTGGCGGCGCGCTCGCGGGGCGTCGAATTCGAATGGTGAAAGGTCCGCATGCTCCGGTGTATGCCGACGCGGACTTTGCGATCGTGGGCACGATTGATCCCAACCAGTCAAAGCCGGAGGGGCCCTTCGGAGACCACTTGGGTTACTACAGCTTGCAGCATCCGTTTCCACTGATGAAAGTGGAACACATCTGGCATCGCGACGGCGCGATTTGGCCGTTCACGGTGGTGGGACGACCGCCACAGGAGGATACAACGTTCGGCCAACTGATTCACGAGTTGACCGATCCGATCATTCCCTCGGTCATCCCCGGTGTGAAGGCGGTGCACGCCGTTGACGCTGCTGGAGTACACCCAATGCTGCTGGCAATCGGTAGTGAACGCTACATGCCCTACCTAGAGAAAACTCAACCACAGGAGCTGTTGACGCAAGCGAATGCGATCTTGGGGAACGGACAGCTTTCGTTGGCAAAGTACTTATGGATTACGGACGATCCGGAAGACGCATTGAATATCCACGATATCGGCGGTTTCTTGCAGCGAATGTTGCAGCGTGTTGACTGGCGAAGAGACCTGCACTTTCAAACACGTACAACGATCGACACGCTGGATTACAGCGGTAGCGGTTTCAATCAGGGATCGAAGGTTGTGATTGCCGCAACAGGGCAGGCCATTCGAGAGTTGCCTATCAGATTGCCTGCAGACTTGGTTTTACCTTCCGGTTTTCAGAATCCGAAACTGGTGATGCCAGGCGTTCTTGCGATCGAAGCACCAAGGTTTGGTTCGGTAGAATCAGCTCAGGACCTACGCCGCTTTGTTGAATCGACCGCGGCAGGTTCCGTGATCAATTCGTTTCCTCTGATCACGTTGGTAGACGATAGCGAGTTTTCATCGGCGAGCTTGAAGAACTGGCTGTGGGTCACGTTCACTCGCAGCAATCCCGCTTCTGACATTGACGGCGTGGACAGTTCGACGAATCAAAAACACTGGGGGTGCCGCGGTGCGCTGGTCATTGATGCTCGTGTCAAACCGCACCACGCTCCGCCACTGGTCGAGGATGCTGCAACCACCCAAAAAGTCGATGCACGAGCTGCACGCGGCGACGCGCTTGGCAAGTTGCTTTAGAACACAACGGATCTCTCCATGACTTCGAAACTTCAAGACAACTTCCAGTGTGAACATCCCGTCGCATTGATCACCGGCAGCGGCGCACCGAGGGTCGGCCGAGAGATCGCGTTGCATTTGGGAAGGCTAGGCTGCAGCATTGCACTTCACGCAAACACAAGCGTGGAGGGCGCAGAAGAGACGGCGTCCTTGATTCGCGCACGACCTGGGTGCGAGGCGATCGTGACGCACGGTTCGCTGGCTGACTCCGCTGTGCCGCCTCGTTTGGTTGACGAGACGCATGCTCACTTCGGGCGAATCGACATTTTGGTCAACAGTGCCGCGATCTGGTCGCCCACCAAACTGGAAGCAATCACTGCGGAAGAACTCAGGCACTATTTCGAGGTCAACACGATCTCATCGTTTCTCTGCGCACGCGCGGCGGGTGAGAAGATGGCGAGCCAGGACGCGGGTGGTTCCATCATCAACATCGGAGACTGGGCCACGGTGCGTCCCTACTTGGATCACGCGGCCTACTTTCCGAGCAAAGGGGCAGTGGAGTCGATGACTCGATCGCTGGCTGTGGAGCTGGCACAGTGGAACCGAAAGATTCGAGTCAATTGCATTCAGCCAGGACCGGTTTTACTTGCGGGTGATGTTCCAGCAATCCAAGCCGAAAAGATTGCGGCGAGTACGCTTGTTGGCAGAGTTGGAACGCCGGAGCACGTCGCTCACGCGGTTCAGTTTCTCTGTGAGAATGATTTTGTGAATGGAATCTGTTTGCCGGTTGATGGGGGGCGGCAGATATTTGCGCCCGACGGAATGCAGGTCGGCATGAACTTGGGGTAAGCGTGCGGAACGCTCTACACCGTTGCAAAGCTCGCGAACAACTCTTGTTCGTTTGTCGCGGCCGTACGAACGAGTTTGATTCCAGGCTTGCAGCCAATCTCAAGACGCCCAAGGTTGCTTTGCCCGAAGGTACTCGCGCCATGCAGGGTGGCCATTTTGAGGACTTCGCATGGATCGAGATCTTGGCGGTTGTTCAGCAGGAACTGGACTTCGCCCCAAAGATCTAAGTCCGGGTTGCTGGCTCGAGAGTCTGTGCCTAGCGCGACTTTGACTCCTGCGTTGAGCAGGTCTTGGACAGGATGCCTCGAATGACCGAAGAAGTCGTGGGTCCGCGGGCAGTACACAACGGCGAGATTCGTGTGTTGTGCAAGCTGGTCAATCTCGTGCTGCCGGAGATCGTTGCCATGCACAACGAGCCCGCGGGGGGCACTCGAAAGCAAGTCGATCAGATTCAGGAAGGGATCATCGCCCCACGGGAACAGCCCTTCACGCCAAACTCCGATCGACTGGAGTGTGGTTGCAAATGGCCCGCTGCCAGAAGTCAACAGTTCTCGCTCAGCGGTAGATTCAGCGACATGCATCGCGAGCGGGCGAGAAGTTCGTACCGCGTTCTTAACGCAGGCTTCGATAGTCGGGAGAGAGGTCGAATAGGGGGCGTGAGGACTCCACGCCGCGTGATCAAACGTTTCGTTGTGTTCCATGGCGACTGCCAAACGCTCTCCTGACCTCTCATTCGAAAGCCCCAGGACTTCGGCGAACGTGACCAGTTGAGCTTCGGTATCAGGATAGCGAAACGGTGGAGTCGCGATTTCGCCGATCAGTCTCACGCAGGATTGCTCTGACTCTTGCAAGCCTTGTGTGATGGCGAGTTGCTTGGACTCGAGACTGGTTGCTCCCCTGGCCGTGATCACTTCGCCGATCCAGTCGTGCAGAGCGATGCCCGGTTCTCCAATGGGGCGTCGGCAATCAGAGAATTCGAGGTGTGTGTGTGCGTTGATCAGCCCTGGCAGGATCGCTGCATCACCGAGATCGTCGGCTTCCGCAGGAGGTTTTCCCTGACCGATCTCGACAATCTCTTCGCCGCAAAATCGAATCCATCCACCGTTGATCGGCTTGCGTGAAACGGGAACAATCCAACGAGCAGCCATGACATGCGTAGAAAGACTCAAAATGAAACGGCCTCCATTACGAAATCGACTTCCCCGCTCATTCTATGATCGTCCCACAGAGACTGTGGCGAAAGAACTGTTGGGAACGGCGCTGCTGCGCCGCATCGACGGCAATTGGCTGGGTGGTTTGATTGTGGAAACCGAAGCCTACTTGCCGATCGACGATCCCGCCAGCCACAGTGCTCGCGGAGAAACCCGTAGCAACTCGTCGATGTTTGCACGCGCGGGCACTTTGTACGTGTACCCGATTCATGCAAAATATTGCTTGAATGCAGTCACACAGTCGGAGGGCCTGGGATGCGCAGTGCTGATTCGCGCCATTGAACCGTTGTGGGGCATCGAGGTGATGCAAGGAAATCGTGGGCAGGAAAGTCTCGTTCGATTGACACGTGGTCCAGCGATGCTGTGTCAGGCACTGCAGGTAGATCGATCGCAGGACGGACTCGACCTGGTTGGAGACCGTGATTTGCTAATCGCAAGTGCCGACGGTGGACCACTTCGCATTGCCGCCACGCCTCGAATCGGGATCAGCAAAGCCCAAAACGCCAGGCTGCGTTTTCTGTTACGGGACAACCGTTACGTCAGTGGAAAACGAGTCCCTTAGAATGCCCCGTACGCCATTGCAGAGGGTGGATCAATACACGTCGCGAACGTAGCGTTTGTCGCTGAGCATTTGATCGACATACTGCTTCGCTTCGTCATCGGACATCTCGCCCTCTTGGGCGACAACCTGGATCAGCGCGGCATGTACGTCAGCAGCCATTCGCGACGCGTCGCCACAGACGAAGAAGTGAGCGCCTTCTTGCAGCCACTGCCACAGTTCGGTTGAGTTTTCCAGCATGCGATTTTGCACGTAGACCTTTGGCCCCTCGTCGCGACTGAAGGCCGTGTCCAGTCGTGTGAGCAGACCGCTTGTGTGATATTGCTTCAGTTGTTCTTCATAGAGGAAGTCGAGTTTCTGACGTTGGTCGCCAAAGAAGAGCCAGTTTTTGCCGTTCGCGTTCGTGGCTTCACGCTCTTGCAAGAACGCCATGAACGGTGCGATGCCCGTTCCAGGGCCGACCATGATCATCGGCTTCGAAACGTCGGCTGGAACGGTGAATCCGCCGTGATTGGGCACGGTATACACTCGGAGTTTCTCGCCCGGTTGCATGCGTTCAGCGAACATTGTACTTGCGACGCCGAGTCGCCGCCGTCCTTCACGCTCGTAGCTAACCTTACCGACGGTGAGATGAACCTGTTCGCCAACCACTTTCATACTGCTTGCGATCGAATAGAGTCGCGGATTCAAAGGTTCCAGCGTTTCCATCAGCTCGGTTGCCGTTAATGATGAGCATTCTCCGGACTGCAGCATGTCTAAGACATCGACGCCTTCCGGTACACCATCTTCTAGCAACTTTTGCAGACGCTGTTTGTGATCATTGTCGGTCGAGTGTTGAATCATCAGCTCCAGCAGTTCGTCGCTTGGGTCTTTCAAGCAGCAATCCTCGCAAAGAGCATCCAGCAGGGATTTCTCAATCCCCAATGGCGACGTGACTGGAACAGCGGCATCCGCGCCGATAGAACTGATGATCATTGCAGCAAGATCACGGCAGTTGGTTGGAAAGACGCCCAACGCATCGCCCACTTCATAGGTCAGGTTCGATCCGCTTAGATCGATTGCGACATGACGCGTGTCCTTGGCCGAACCTGGCTTGTTCAGCAGCGTGGCTTCTAACAGTTCTGCGGAAAGCGGATTCTTTCGGGACCATCCCGTTGGATCTGCTTCGCCGTTTGAAGAGGCGACATCCGGTTGCCCCGCATCGACAGGGCCCGCCTCCTTCGCGAGCTGCTTGAGCATCTTTTTTGTTTCTTTGCCACCGGGGCTGCAAAGTCCCAAGTTGGACTCTTCGCCCTTTGCGAGTGCTTCGCTGTAGGTTTTGCAGAGATACCCGCAGGAGCCGCAGTCCAGTTGTGCCATCGCGGCCATCATTCGCTGCTCGACGGGCTTTCCTTCTGCCATCTCCATCCGCTCGACGATAGGTAACGCAGAGTCGTGCCAGGGAAAGTCCTCTTCCTCAGGAGCAATCGGTTCGGTCGCGATGCCAGCGTATACCAACGCTTCCGCGGGATTCATGTTTGGCTGAATGCCCATCAGACCAGAAAAGAACCCGTTCAACCAAGCGCGCTGCTCCTCGGAGAACGGTGCTGAATCAGGAATGAAGCTACTCATGTTTCGTCGATCTCAAACGGAAATGGATGCCAGGGTTTTTATTTCAGCGTCGTCATGTCGATTCATGAACTCGACAAAGAGTTCGTCTTGGTTTCGGTTTGCTAGGTAGCCGGCAATCAGGCCACCAATCAAATCGGCTAATTCATCAAACACAATCGACTCGAACAGTAAGCGAGCGACGCCCCGCCGTTCTCCCCAGCCACCACCGACATGCACGTGGTAGCCTTCGACCATGTCCTCCCCCTGTTCGACCTTGCATCCGAGCAAGCCGATGTCCCCGATGTAGTGCTGTGCACAACTGTGATGACAGCCGGTGAGATGAATGTTGATTGGCTGATCGAGCTGGAATTGTGATTCGAGCCTCTTGGCCAGTTCCATCGCATGCAGCTTGGTGTTGGACGCAGCAAACTTGCATCCCGCACTTCCGGTACAAGCGACAAGACCCGCTCGAAATGAACTCGCCTCGTATCCCAACCCACACAAATCTAGCTCTTGCTTCACAGCGTCGACGTCAGCGTCGCGGATGTGGGGAATCAAAATGTTCTGCCAAACGGTACAACGCAATTCACCGTTGCCATACGTTTGCGCGATGTGGGCCAAGCTTCGAGCCTGATCTGAAGTGATGCGTCCCACCGGCAGGACGACTCCGACGTAGTTCCGTTCCGACTGTCGCTGAGGATGGAATCCCACATGCGCCAACCGATCCTCGGCCGCAGCTGTATCGGTGAAAGCGATTTCAGATGTCGAGAGTTCTCGCCCCATCTCCTGTTCGACCGCTTCAATGAACTTTGAGAATCCCCAGTCGTCGAGGACATACTTCAAGCGAGCCTTCTTTCGATCGGTCCGGTCGCCGTGCTTGACGAACACGCGGATGATCGCACCGGCGACTTCGACGCATTCGCTTGGCTTCAACAGGACGCCGGTTTCGCGAGCGAAGTCTTTGTGTCCTGTGATTCCTCCCAACGTCAATTGAAAATAGACGCCACTTGGGAATTCTTTCGTGGCTGCATCGTCCTTGATCTCTACCGCATGAAAACCGATGTCGTTGGTGTCGTCCAGCGCACTGATCTGTCCGCCGCCATCAAAAGCGATGTTGAATTTGCGCGGCAGACCGTACATCTCACGGTGGTTTAGGATGTAGTGATGCATACGCTTCGCAAGCGGAATCGTCTCGATCAATTCCAGGGAATCGATTCCCGACAGCGGGCTGGCAGTGCAATTGCGGATGTTGTCACCCCCAGATCCCAGGCTGACAATGTCCAATTCTCGCAGTCCATACAGAATGTTCATCGCATGGTCGGGCGGGATCTCGCGGAACTGCAAGTTGGCACGCGTGGTCACATCGATGCAACCACCGGCGGACGCATCCGCCAGGTTCGCCAGGCCGTCTAGCTGCCAAGCGTGTAGCACGCCTCCGGGCAGTCGCATGCGGCACATGTAGCTGTTTTGTGCTGGAGCGACGTAGAAAAGTCCGTGGAACTTTGTCAAGAAGACATCGGTGCCTTTCGGGAAAACACCTTCGTCACTGCGGGTTTGCAGTTCGTCCCAAATGTCCAAAGGGTTCTTGGCTTGCTTGGCTTTTTCTTCATTGCAGAGCTTCTTACCAGCATCAACCGTGTCGGCCTGTGCCTGCAACGCGATGCGCTCCGGTCCAACCGTGAGTGGTTCCCCGTCCACTTTGGCACCTGTGCCGCCCAACGAAACCGAAGTTCCATTGGCACCGCTTCCGCTGATCACAGGCAATTTGCTGACGGCTCGCGCTACGTCGGCGCCAAAGGCGAAGCCTGCCAAGTATTGTTTTTGTTCGTCTGAAAATTCTTCTGACATGGTCAATTACTATCTTCGGATGAATGCGTCACGCGTGCGAGGGCAACCGCGCAATGCTTGTAGCTGGGCTGTCGACTATGAGGATCGAAACTTCGAAGGGTCAGCCGATTCGTGGCTTCATAGTGCACTGGCATGAAGCCTTGCCCGGCTTGGCCCGGGGCGCAAACGCAAGCCGTCACCATCCCCTCCCCGCGTCTCGGGCGAACATCGACAGGTCCG
>JBGCGI010000275.1:0-27444 GCA_045110715.1 Rubripirellula sp. | reverse complement strand
GAGCGGCAACATTGTTGGTGATGGTCGATTGAGAAATCTGCACGTTGCCATCACCGCTGACATGCAATGCTCCGCCGTTACCAGGTGCCGCGGTTCCGCTCACGCCGGCATCGTTCGCATTCAGTGTGGTGCCAGAGATGCGCACCGATGACATTCCACCGGAGTTGTCTTCAATTCCACCACCAGCCCGATTGGCGACGTTGCTAGATACCGTTCCACCCAAAACGGTCAGTTGACCACCTGCGTCGTTCAAAATACCGCCACCACTTCCGAGCGTTCCGTCAGCAGTGTTTCCGATGACATTCGAGCGATTGACGATCAAATTCCCACCCGCATTGAACAATCCACCGCCACCTTGATCCGACAAATCACCACTGGCGGTATTCATTCCGATGGAGGAACCGAAAACGGTCATTGTGCCACTGCCGTTCCAAAGTCCACCGCCCTCGGCGGCCGCCGAGTTGCCCGAGACCGTCACGTCAAAGAAGCTCGAATTGCCAGCACCAGTGAGATGGACAGCGCCACCATTTCCAGGCGATGCAGATCCGTTGGGACCCGTGACATTGTTTGTCAACGACGTACCAACAACTCGCAGTCCGCCATTTGCGCCCGAAGCGTCTTCGATACCGCCACCCGCGCGGTTCGCAACGTTCGCCGTGATCACCGAGTCGCGCACAACGATCGAGCCGTCTGTGGCGTTGAAAATACCGCCACCACTTCCGCTGGTACCGTCCGCGGTATTCGTCCCAATTTGCGTGAACAGGATGTCGACACGCCCACCGTTGTTGAAGACGCCGCCGCCGCCATCGTGAAGATCATCGCCACTGGCTGTGTTGCCATTGATTTGAGATCGCACAATCTGACTGCTGCCGGTGCTGTTCCAAAAACCACCACCCTCTAGTGCAGCAGAGTTCCCGGTGAGGACCGAATTGCTGATCTGGGCACTGCCCGCACCCGAGATGTGAATTCCGCCTCCGTTGCCCGGTGCCGCCGATCCATTGGGACCGGCAACGTTATTCGTCAGAGTCGCGCCTAGTAGGTGAAGTCCCCGTACACCCGAGTTGTCTTCGATTCCACCTCCGGCGCGGTTGGCAACATTCGCGTCCAGCGTCGAGGCGACCAATCTGAGTGTACCGCCAGCATCATTCAAAATGCCGCCGCCACTGCCACTGACTCCGTTCGCTGTGTTCGTCGAAATGGTTGCATTGCTGACTTGCAGAGTTCCACCTGCATTAAAAATACCTCCGCCACCCTCGTCGGCTGCGGCGCCACTTGCAGTATTCCCTGTGACAATGGTGCCGGAAACGCTCATCTTGCCGCTTCCATTCCACAACCCGCCTCCTTCGGCCGCGGCAAAGTTTCCAGTGAACTCACCATCAATGATCTGACTGAATCCAGCACCACTGACGTGAAAGCCACCACCGTTTCCAGGTGCAGCGAATCCGCTCGGACCAGCGACATTGTTACGGACGTTGGTACCAGAGATTCGGACAAGACCGCTAGCACCGGAGGCATCTTCAATGCCACCACCAGCTCGGTTGGCAACATTGCCCGAAACGGATCCGCTGTTAACGATCAATGTGCCGCCGGAAATGTTGAACAATCCTCCACCACTGCCGGACGTGCCATCGGCAGTATTCGAGATCACGGTGCTGTTGGTCAGAATCAGACGTCCACCGTTATTGAAGACACCTCCGCCACCGTCATCGGCAGCATCGCCGCTGGCGGTGTTGCCCGAAACGACGGTGCGTCGAACCGTCATCAGCCCCAGATTGTTCCACAATCCACCACCTTCAAGTGCGGCTGTATTGCCCTCGATGGTGCTTCCTCTAAGGTCCACCGTGGCGGCTCCGGTGACGTGCAGTCCGCCACCGTTGCCAGGTGCAGCCGATCCGTCAGGGCCAGCGGTGTTACCTTCGGCCATGCTTCCCAAACGAGTTCGGATCAGCGTTACGTCTCCAAGTCCAACTTCGATCGCCCCACCAGCTCGGTTGGCGACATTGTTGACAAAAACCGAGTCAACGATTTGCACATCGCCATCGTCGGTGCTCAAGCCGCCGCCGCTTCCGCTAGTGCCGACGGCCGTGTTGGCATCGAATCGTGAGTTGCGAATGACCAGTGTTCCATCGGTATTGAAAATGGCGCCACCTTCATCAGCCGTATTGCTGATGAAATCGGTATTCACCACCGTCAACGCCTCGCCCGCATCCACCTGGACCGCACCGCCAGAACCTCCAACAGCATTTCCGTCGCGAATCTCAAGCCCGGACAAGACGACGCTGGTTGCACCATCGGCGATATCGAAAACACGCACCGCGTCGTTTCCAGAAATCACTTGTGTCGCATTCGTGTCCTCAATGCGAACGGCATCGGTGATACTCAACGACGATGAAAGAGTGATCATGCCAAGGGACGGCGCGAAGTTGATCACGTCCACGATGCCTGGACCCGCTTCGCCGGCCGCCGCGTTTCCAGACATCGCGTTGGTGTTGGAAGCGTTTACCGCTTCTCGCAAACTGATGAGACCGTCATTCGCGTCGACCACGTCCATCGGAGTATCGACGACGAATGTCGTCAGCAAGTTCCGCCGCTCCAAGGACTCGGTCAATAACTTGCGTTTTCGATTCGATCGTGTTCGCGAGCGGTTGCGTTTGGTTGACTTCGAAAGAGTTGGGATGCGAAACATGACTTCAAGCCTTCAACAAAAAGAGTCCAAGTTTTTCTACGATGCACAACGACGCTGACGAACCAATTCATTTGGATGCCAATTCGAGAATGTAACCGATTTGCTCTTCAGAGGGGGAAACGATTCGGCAACAAGTTGCAAGTCGGTGAGGCTGCATACAAATCTCGACCCGCGTGATCTTGCCTATACTTCATCGTTCCTCCACTCGTCGTCACTTATCGCTCTCAACTGTGCACAACACCTTCCGGTGGACTGCATGACAAATGTCCAGTCTGTCAGTGGTTGTGTTTGGTGAGCCAACAATCTCGCAGCGATTCGGGACTCGACACAGATTCTTTCCAGGTGCTGGAATTTGCAGTCGAAATCGAAGAAGAACTCGGGATTTGGCGGGTTTCGAGCGGCTTCCTTTTCATGGGTGTGCCACAGTGCGTTCGTTTGAGATAGATTTCAGATTCCAAGACACCTTCAGGCCATCGCCAAAGCTAGAGAGGACGCGCTTTTCATGAGTGACGTAATCATAACCCCGGAAATCGCGGCCCCCGCGAAACCCTTTGTTCACTTGCACTGCCACAGCCACTACAGCCTGCTGGATGGCGCCGGAGACATTGGCAAGCTGGTCAACCGTGCCGTCGATCACGGCATGAACGCGTTGGCTCTGACCGATCACGGCAATCTGCATGGTGCGCTCGAGTTCTATCGCAAAGCCAAAGCTGCCCAAATCAATCCGATCATTGGGTACGAAGCCTACATCGCACCGGGCAGTCGATTTGATAAGGGTGGCGCAAGCAGCAGCAAGGCCGCCAGCTACCATCTCACGCTGCTGGCCAAAAACCACACCGGTTTCAAAAACCTGATCAAACTCGCGAGCGCCGCTTCGCTGGAAGGTTTCTATTTCAAGCCGCGTATCGATAAAGAAATCCTCGAAAAGTACAGCGAAGGAATCGTTTGCTTGTCAGGTTGCGTGAGCAGCGAGTTCAGTCGCTGCGTGATGAAAGGCCTAGCCACCGAGGGCGTGGAGCAAGAGGCCCGTGAAATTGCTGGCTGGTTTCAAAAAGTTTTTGATGATCGGTACTTCATCGAGATCATGAACAATGGGGTCGAGATCCAAAAATTGCAGTTGGAAGGCGCCGTTGAAATGTCCAAACGCATGGGCATTCCCTTGGTCGCCACCAGCGATTGTCACTATGTCAATCAGGAAGACTCCGAAGCACAGGACATCATGCTGTGTATCAACACGGGCAGGTTTCGAACCGACACGTCACGCATGAAAATGGAGAATGATCAGTTCTTTCTCCGCAGTCCCGACCAAATGTACGAGAACTTCCCAGGTCTGGAAGACGCTTGTGCTCGCAGTCAAGAAATCGCCGATACGGTCGACATTGATATTGAGTTGGGGAAGTACTTTTTCCCAAGCTTTGAATGCCCCGACCAGAAAACACCGCTGGATTACCTGCGGGAACTGTGCATCAAAGGACTCAAGGAGCGTTACGAAGACGTTCCGGAGATGCTGATCGACAACGAACTGAGCGAGGAAGTCATCGCTCGTCTGGATCGCGAGCTCGGTGTGATCGACAAGCTGGGCTATCCGACCTACTTCTTGATCGTATGGGACTTCGTCAATCACGCCCGCAGCATCGGTATCTCGGCGACAGCTCGTGGAAGCGGCGTCGGCGCGATCGTTTGCTATGCCCTGTACATGTCGCACGTCTGCCCCCTCAAGTACGACTTGCTGTTCGAGCGATTCTTGGATGAGAGCCGGACCGAGCCGCCTGATATCGATATCGACTTTGAGAAAGAGCGCCGGATCGAGGTCATCGATTACGTCAAGGAAACGTATGGCAGCGAAATGGTCTGCCAGATCGGGACGTTTGGAACGCTGGCGGCCCGCGCTGCGATCAAAGATGTCGGCCGCGCCCTTGGCGTCCCACTGGGACGTGTGAATCAGGTTACCGAAATGGTGCCTGATGAGCTGAAGATCACGATCAAGAAGTCGCTTGAAAAAAGCGCCGACTTGAAGATGGCTTACGACGGCGACCCGGAGATTCGCGAGTTGCTTGATCTGGCCATGAAAATCGAGGGCCTGGCACGCAACATTGGCACGCATGCAGCTGCCGTTGTGATTGCTGACAAGCCGCTCAGCGAGTACGTCCCTTTGACTCGCGTGCCCGGCAAGCAGGATGTCATCACGCAGTGGTCAATGAATGACGTGGAAGCGTCTGGCCTGTTGAAGATGGACTTTCTGGGACTGCGAAACCTGACAATCCTGAGTCGTACGGTCAAGCTGATCGAGCAGACCACTGGCAAGGCTGTCGACCCACTCAAGTTTCCATTGGACGACAAGGCCTCGTACGCACTTCTGCAGCGTGGTGAGACCAAGGGCGTGTTCCAGCTTGAATCCGGCGGCATCCGCGACCTGCTGTGTCGCATGAAGCCCGACCATTTCACCGACATCATCGCGACCGCTGCGTTGTATCGCCCTGGGCCGCTCGAGGGTGGCATGGTGGACGATTACGTCAACATCAAGCACGGTCGACAGCAGCCCGAATACAAACATCCTGTCCTCAAGGAAATCTTGGAGGAGACCAACTCGATCATGGTCTATCAGGAACAGGTGATGCGGATCCTCAATCGGCTGGGAAAGATTCCGCTCGCCAATGCGTACACCTGCATCAAAGCGATCAGCAAGAAGAAAGAATCGCTGATCAACGAGAACCATGACGCCTTTATCAAAGGCAGCGTGGAAAACGGTCTTGCCCAAAAAGATGCGGACGACATTTGGAATCTGATCGTCAAATTCGCAGGCTATGGCTTCAACAAGTCCCACAGTACCGCTTACGCGCTGGTCGCGTACCAAACTGCGTACCTGAAGGCTCACTACCCGGTCGAATTCATGGCCGCACTCTTGTCGAGTGACATCTCCGGTCGAAACTTCAAGCGCAAGGATGCGTTGGTCGAACACATGGAAGATTGCGACCGAATGGAAATCGAAGTCATTGCGCCAGATGTGAATGCCAGTGCAGCGGATTTTTCGGTATTGGACGGCAAGATTCCATTCGCCTTGTCAGCCATCAAGGGCTGCGGTGGTGCGACCTCGATTACCATCGAAGAAGAACGCAAAAAGAATGGACCTTACAAAGACATCTTCGATTTTTGCGAACGGGTTGATACATCCGCTTGTAACAAAAGCGCGATCGAAACCCTGATCAAAGCCGGCGCAATGGACAGCTTCGGCGCACACCGCAGCCAATTGTCGGCCGTCATCGAGCGAGCCGTTCAAGCTGGCGCATCAGCTCAAGCTGACAAGAAGAGTGGTCAGACCAGTCTGTTTGGTGCCTTCGACGAAGAAGAAACAACCGAGACCGGTGCCGTCGCGACCCCGCTTCCCGAAATGGAGGAATGGCCCGAACGAGAGAAGCTGATCTCTGAGAAAGAGGTGCTTGGTTTCTATCTGGACAGCCATCCGCTCGCCGAGTTCGAAAACAAACTGGCGACCTTTCGAACCCACACGACGGACAGGCTCGCCGATATCAAGGATCGTGGCGAAGTCATCCTGGGCGGCATGATCAGTTCGATCAAATTGGCTCACACCAAGAACCCCAAACCCGGCCAGCCATCGAAGTACGCGAACTTTGATTTGGAAGACATGCAGGGATCCATTCGCTGCATCGTTTGGCCAAAGAGCTTTGTCGATTGCGGCGAGAAGGTCGAAGCAGACGCTGTCGTGCTGGCCAAAGGGAAAGTTGATCGTCGGGGTGGGGGCGATGAAGCCAACTTGATCGTGGACGAATTGATTCCGCTCGCCGAGTTTGATACCCGCTACACGCACGGGATGCGGATTCGGTTGGACGAAAATGATCACGGAGCCGACACAATGAGCGGACTGCGCGAAATCCTACGAGGTTACCCCGGCAAGCAAGAACTCCTCTTCAGCATGCAGTTGGCCGACGGCGACGTGGTCCATCTCAAGAGTGACAAGTACCGAGTCAAAATCGATCAGGAGATGCGTGCACGAATCGATGATCTACTGGGCGCCGGGCACTACAAGTTGCTGATGAGCAAACCCAGTCGATAAGCCGCTTGCCAATTGCCGCCTAGGACGACGACTTCTTCATCAACGCTTGCTTCAGTGGGCAGGCGTCATTGACGGGGATCCCCGCCCGATACCCCTTCAGCAACCTGCGAGATTCCTCTGCCAACATCCGCCGAACTTCTCGCCGTTTGCCTTTGACGCGTGCGATCTTCATGTTGTCATAGGCCGTCGTTTGGTGTCGCATCCAGGCGATCACAGCCGATTCAGCGCGTTGCTCGATCGGTATCCGTTCTGTGCGAGCAACCGTGCCACTCCCCACCGGAGTCGCGTGTGACGTGACTGCGTCGGCCAATTGCGATGCGAGTCCCTGATGGCAGGCCGCGAAGTTCAGAAACTCAAACACGCGGGTGTAAAAATCGGCGACATACTTTTCCTGCTTCGCCCCGCGGCGCCGCGCATCCGCCGCCTTACGCTTGGCGTAGCTCTCCGTTGATCGTTCCGCGTCCAGTCCGGCTCGCATCGCTGCGATTCGATCCGCGGGCGCCCACACGCCGCGAGAAAACATTCGCCGCCCCTTTTTCTCTTTGACCGTCCAGGTCGGCCCACCGGCTTTGACTCGTCGAGTCAGCCCTGCGTCCCCGGGCGGAAGCAGCTCCCAATCGCTTGGAGCTTGTAGAATTTCCCCAGCTTCCGTGCGAACGCAACGATCATTGGGACCTGGTGAGACGATCCGTGTCTGAGTGGGCATGTTTCCGATTCTTCATGAGGAGTGACAAGAAGCTTCTTTCTTACCGCCCCAATCGCCGTCTGTCCATCAACCTTCTTGTTGCGCCAAGAGAATCTCAAGAACGCTCTTCCGCCAATCGCTCGATGCCCTCGGTGACATCCGTCAGCGGCCCCTCTTCGTCTTGCTCGGCCAAGCGCCTTCGCTCCAGCTTCTTGATCTTGCGGCGGATCTCTTTCGCTTCCGCTTCGACGTCTTCGAGCCGTCGGTTCAACTTGTCGATTTTTCCCTCGACGTTTCCGCCGACGAATCGATGAAGCAGGTCCAGCAAAATCAAGGCTCGAAACGCTTTGATGGCGGTTCCTCGCAAGCGGTAAACGCGAGCGAACTTGGTCAGCATCGGAATCCGTAGCGTCTGAGCGATCCCCGTCGCTCGCAAAAACTGAAGTGATCTCAGGAAGGAGAACAATGGCAGCACGATGATTGCCAAGTCGATCCAGTGATCCTTGCAGTACACCAACTTCTTTTCTGCCACCGAGACCATCAGGATGAACTCGGCTGCGAACGCAAACCAGATGATTCCCGTTCCAAGGTGCAGCATCATTCGCAGCCAGGTGTACTGAGCGACCTGCGTTTTCATGAAGAATTCAATGATCAGAACTGGCATGATCATCAACGCGATCACAATCATCGGCAGGCTGAACTGCCGCTGCAGTCGATTTCGCAGACGTTTGTTCGAGCGCCGCCAGCCGATTCCAGGCAACCACAGACGCTCATTCATCTCGGGACTACGAGCACACATTCGCAGTGAGGGGCAGACGCAGAACAACACTCCGAACCAATGGAACCGGCGAGTGGTTGAGTCCCAGGGGCGAGTGAGCCAGTGAAACGCGGATTCCAAGATCACAACAGGCCAGATCAGCAGCATCGTCAGAATCGTGAACTCCTGAAACCGATGATTCACGATCGGGTTGTCCTGCGTGTCACGGATCGAAGCAGACCCGGTGATGTCGGGATCAGCGGCAATCAGAGCATTCTCGCTCAGATTGGGGACATCCACCCAAAGCACAACCAGAACCGCTTGGCAGACCAAGAAGAGCAGCGCCACCACGAACATCAGCGGTGCGGATCGCAATGCAATCTGTCGCCGAAGGTCTGCGCTGCCGAAATTCATTGGTTTTCGTTCCTTTTACAGAAAGAGGCTGTCCTAAAACTCAAAGACGCTTGTCTAAAATACTAGGCCGAAAACGGACCAGGAACGAGGCGCTGAGCCGCAAATAAACGCCAGGAAGCCAGCATGCACGAAAAAAGCCACAGCGTGATTCACGCTGCGGCTTCTATCTGTTGGAGGATCGCTACGACTCGTGGGGGAGCCGGTTCGGAAACTAGGCGGCCCGTAGCTCGCGCATGTGCTCGGCGAAGCCAATCCACTCGGTGACTTCTTCCAAATCGGGCAGCTTACCACCTCTTACGATCCGCTTTCCGTCACTGCTGCGAGCGATTGGATCGATGATACCAAACAGCTCTTCCGCGTCTTGAGCCGACAGTTCCTCTGGTGTGGTGACTTCAGCCATCACCAACAGCTGGGCATCATGACCTCGCAGCATCGGCACGCGGCAAACCAAAGTCGCTTGCTGTTGCCACTGCAGGATCGTGTCGGAATCGATTCGGCGGTGATCTAACTCCGCTGCCACGGTATCAGGATCCGCGTTCAATAGATCGTCAACGGTGTAAATTCCGATGGCATTGAGCCGCTCAGCCATACGAGCACCAATGGATGGTGCATCGACCACGGGACTTTCACGTTGCAGATAGAAACGCAGTTCGCGTTCTGATTCTTCTCGCTCACGAAGTTCCCGTGGCTCACGCTCAGTTCTTGCGTAGTCGCGTGGTTCACGCTCGGAACGAACGTAGTCGCGTGGTTCTCGCTCGGAACGAACCCGATTGGTGCGGTTTCGTTCGGCCAGATCGGCCTGCTCTCGCTCGGCCCGCTGTCGGTCCAGCTGATCGCGTTCGTACTGAACCACGTCACGTGGAGTCGTCTCATGCGGTGTGACCGAGCGACGACTGCGACGTCGACGCGAGCGTCCGCTGCCCTCACCTGTGCCCCGGCCGCTACCGTTTCCAGCTCCCTGGCCACGGCCGCTTCCGCCCGCAATTCCATAGCCCGAACCGCCGTTGCTTCGACCGTTACTCGACGAGCGAGTCGACTGGCCGTTGGATCGGCTAACTCCATTTCGTGTGGAGCTTCGTCGTCCGTTGGAACCACGACGACTGGACCGCGAACGCGTACCGTTGGACTCCGCATCCCGCCGATTCATGGTCCGAATGATGCGTCGTCGACGCCCCGTGCGGTTGCCATCGGAGTCATGCTCGTACTCGTACTCATAACGGTCGCTATCGAAAGCGTAGTCGTTTTCTTTGCGGTCACCGCGACGAGAACTCAGGCCACCGAGATCGTGATCAGAGGAACTATTCGCGGCTGCGATCCAGCTGGTGATGCGAGAAAGCTCATGGCTGCTGCCACTGAGCAGGATCTGTTGCCCGCGTTGTGTTGCCAAGAAGGCTTCCACATCCTGCAGGAGATCGACGGGATGGATCGAAGCCAACTCCGCCGGGGAAGTCACGCCACAGCCAACCAACACGCGAGCATCAAACCCGCGAAGCTGGGGGACTCGACACACCAGACGACACTCGCTTTTCCAACGACGAATGGTCGCGGCATCCACATTCGCCAATCCCAAGGCATCGGCAAGACGGTTGGAGTCTTGCTGCATCAGGTGATTGACGTGAGTGACTTTTAGCCCGCGAAGTCTGGCAGCTGCAACAGCGTCAATCGAAGGAGCCTGATCAATCGGGCTGTCGACCGACAGAAAGAATGGCGATTCTGCCTGTTTCTTGACGGGTGCAGAAGGTCCAGCAACGGCGGGCTGCGGAGTTGCCGAAGTCGCCTTGCCTTGCCCGCTGACCCAATGCCCATTGGCGTCGTAGCGATAAGGTTCTTGGGCAGTCACAGTCGTGTAGGTATCGGCGTAGTAAAATCCGTCGCGATGATCAACGCCGTCACGAGCCCAGTCGGTTCGCCCATTCAAGGCAACATGGCTGCGGCGGCCAACGGGACGCTCGGGAGTGCCGGATCCACGATAGGTTTCTTGCCAAGCGGAATCGAGATCACGGTTGATGTCGGCAGGTCCGCCTGGCAATGTCTCGCGTCGGTAGAGCGCATGATCCCTCTGAAGCACTGCGTCTGCCTCGCGTGGACCATAAGTGTGTGGGTGTGGCCCAACGTACTCTTCGGAGTCTGAACGCCAAACGGGACGGTGCGCGTGCACGACACGCTCGGTATGAATCTGAAACGCTCTGGCTCCGACACGACTGAGCTGATCCGAGAGAATTTGGTTGCTGGTCAGCACGATGACTTGGCGACCGCTGCGAGCGTAGTCGCGAAGCGCCGCTGTGATCGGGTGATTGCTTTGGAAGTGCTCACCCTGCTCGTAATACGCCAGAGGCGAATCGTCGTACTGGCGTGGGACGACAATGTCGCCAAACATCTCGCGGTGTGTTTCAAAGACCAACGGAACGTGTCGCCCCGTTCGTGCCAACAAGTCACCGGCAGCCATGCGAACCGCCATCACGGCCAAGGCGCGATCAGCAGCTGGGACGTCATGCTCTTCGCGTCCGTTGATCGTCACGCCACTGCGCTGAGCGCTGTCGCGATGATAAGACGTTCGGTCGCTGCGAAACTGGTTGTACGGCCAAGCGACACGTTGCAAGCGCCCCGCTGACAAACGCACGAGCCATCGGCTTGCCACATCCGCGAGTGGTGACTGAGTATCGATCGGCTGACGTACACCACGCATTTGTTCGATCAGCTGTGCGCGTCGCGATCGCAACTTCTGCAACCGCGAAGTGGATGCCAAACGCTCGTCGATAGCCCGCAGTTCGGCCAGCCATGCCTCGCGATCAGCCTCGTTGTATCCCAACAAGCTGTCATCGCCCGATGCATCGTCGTACCATGAATCGATCACTGGCAAGGTTCGCATCGAACGACGCACTTCAGCGGCTTCGGACAGGCAAGCGTCCAGCTCCGCTGTGACACGATCGAGTTCGACCAAACGCGTGTTGCGTTCGTCATGCAACAAATGACGGTGATAGTGACTATCGCGTGACCAATCCGCCAACTCGGCTTGATGATCCGTCGCGTAGCCGCGAAGCAGTGTTTCGCGATGCTGGTTCAGGCGATCGATTGCCGACACCAACCAGTTCTCACTGCGCCGCAGTTCTTCTCGCTCAGTCGCCGCATAGTGTTCCGCGTGTCCAACCGTTTGCACGGTGGATCGCTGAACCTGCCGCAGGTCTTCGCGAATCGCTCGTAGGGCATCGCCCAGGTTGGTTGTCGAGCGATAGTGAATCGTCTCAGGCAGCGGCTCGAACCATGTGCTCTGAACAGATTCTGGATTGGCGTATCGTTGCAGCAACCAATCGATCTGACGGGTGGCCGAATCAATGCGATGGTCGATATCGTCTAACTGGTGAAGCGGACGGTAGTTCTCTGGATAAAGATCGTTCCAACTACGCGAACGATCGTAGCGATCGACTGCGTGCAAGAATCCGTCCAAGCGGCGACGTCGCAGCGAAGTTTCATCCAACGACGAGATTGGTCCAAGATTCCACTGATCGCGATTGGACGTGATCGCCGTTCGTAGACCGCGAACTTCTAGAAGTGTGCGACGCCAGCGGATCATTTGAGCGTCCAAGTCATCCAATTGGCGACGAAGATTTTGATCGGAGACGGTAGCGCGATGCTGGTAGTCTGGTCTCGCATCACGATAGTTCGACGCCAACGCGTCAGGTCCAAGTTCCGCGATCCAGCGACGGAGTTCACTTTGTCGAGCTCGCAGGCTGTTTGCTCTGTCGTGCAAAGAAGCCAATCGCTCGTGCCAATGTCCATCGCGACGGAAGTCATGGCGTGCACGCATGGGACGTACGCGGCGAGATCGTGACAGTCGTTCGGTCAACCAGTTGCGGCGAGAAACGAGTGACTCGTGATCTGCTTGCGATCCTCCGAGTCGTGCAAGCTCTGCCTCGACTTCGGCCAGTTGCGCCCTCAGTGCACGATTCTGTTCGTGGCTCTGCACAGCAGGCTCATGCAAGCTGTAGCCATCACGATCGTGATAAAGCGAATCGTCTTGCAGCGGCAACGACCGATACGTTTCGTGTGAATCAAGACCGCTACGCACGCAAGCGGATACGACCCGGGCAACACTGGTCGCTGCCGAATCGGTGATCACACCGTCGACGATCGACTCAGGAAGTTGGATCGATTGCACAGCACGACTGGAATCCGTGCTCGTGCAAACGCCGTTCAACCAAGAATGTTCGAGACCATCGAAGTTGCGGGAGTAGTCGCCGCGTGATTCGAATTCGACGGTCCGACGACCGGTGGCCGTTCCGTCTTGCTCTCGGCGGCAATGCACCAATCCATTTCGGTCAGCCCAAACGATTCGGCCACCCGAGGAACTGAGCATCCCAAGCGGGTAGTCACGATCGACCAGCGAGTCGCGAATGAAGCGTACGATCGCCGTTTTCCCCGATCCTTCGGGGCTGCAAACGACATTCAAGTGTTCTGCGAATGGCCCAAGTTCGACGCGATTCAGGGGTCCGTGGGCGTCAATATCAATGCGGTCCAACAACATGGTCTGGCTCCTCCATGGCCACGTGGGTCGTAACCCAGCAAAGTCCTTTTCGTCGCGGTATCCCCATTTTTGGCGTACTTGCCGGGTGGAACACCGCATTCATTGCGGGATGAATCGGGACTTTAATCGATCAGCGTGTTTCACGGAAAGAGCGAAATCGACATTTCTAGTTTTTCACATCAATGCCAGCATTTCTCGATGAGCCGTTTGGGAAAGAGTTTGGATTCGGACCCCCTGCGGAGCGATTTGAGGGAAAGTGATCTTGGCGAACCGCTGACCGCTTTGTTACAGGGCGATGGTCTGTCGCCGCGCTCCCTGTGCGTGCGCTCATTCTATCCCGTCAATCGGAAACACGGATGTTTTGGATTTCAACCTTACCCACAAAGCAGACTGCTTCGTGGTTCGAGTCACCTGTCGTCATCACTGCCATGGCATGTTTGCTGTGCGTTGGAGTCAGTGGCTGCCAAGATGGGCCGCTTTATGCTTTGAAAGTTGCCAATCCCTACTATTCCCAAGGCGAATGGAAACGCGACGCAGCGATCGGTGTGACCGACCACGAGCGATTGAACCAACTCACGATGTTGGCTGATACGATCGGCGGGATGTCGACAAGTAAGCAGCAGACTTGGAGCGTCCATCTCGAAAAACTGATCGAGAATGACGAAAGCCCCGAAATGCGACGACTGGCTGTTCGCGCAGCAGGCAAAATGCGGATCGATGCGGCTTCCAACTTGATCGAAAAAGGCCTCGACGACGACAGCTTCAAGGTTCGCATGGAAGCTTGCGAAACGCTGGGACGTCGCAAAGGCGATGAATCGATTCGTTCCTTGGCAGCGATCGCTGGCACCGAAACCAACGAAGATGTTCGTCACGCAGCACTCGCCGCGCTGGGAAAACACCGCGGCCCATTGGCAACCGATTCGTTGAAAGTCGCGTTGTCAGATCGCAACCCGGCAACACGCGACCTCGCGATTCAATCATTGCGAGGATCGACGGGAAAAGACTATGGCAACGATCCGAAGGTCTGGATCGCCGCTCTCGACGGCAAGCCAACACGACAAGTCGAGACCCGCTTTGCTGATCGAATCCGCGACATCTTCTAGTGTCGTTCTCTTGACGAATACTCATTCCACTTGGCCCCGCCATGAGCGTCCAACTCTTACGCCGTTGCATTTCTTCGCTCATGTTTGCGCTGCTGATCAGTACCGTCAGCGATGCTGCGGAGCCGCTCAGAATTTGGGTGGACGCCAACGGGCAGTTCTCCGTCGAAGCTCGGTTGATCGAAGTCACCGACGATGAAGTCATTTTACTACGCGACGATGGTGGGAAAGTCGCCGTCAAACAATCGCAGCTCAGTGGGCGTGACAAGACATACTTGGACGATGTGAAGGAGCGGTCTTCGGGGAAAGAAAATCCACTCCGTTTGGCGGCTCCCGACCAACCCGACGTCCAGCCGCTCCCGACGTTAAGCATGCCGTCGGCTACCAGTCGTTTAGAGGAAGGCGCGAACCTTGAACTGCTGGCTGCACGCACTCCGGAACTCCGGTCATCGCTGCCAGCAGAAATCAAGCCAGATCGCGATCCGATCTCCTTCGGCCTCCACCAAGCGAGGATTCCGATCTTCAAGGTCGACGTTTACGACGATTGTTCGCGACCGATTCCGATCACGACCATGACCAGCTCCGGTACCCGAGCCACCTCACTGGTGATGTCAATCAGTGGTGGGATTCGCGTTCGTGGAGAGCCCGCCAGGAACATGCTTGTTCGCTTCGAAACTGGTAGCGAAGAAGCGTTTGTGATTCACAAACATGACGAGCGAATTCGCTTGCTGGATCACCATAGCGACAGCGGACGCACGTTGCTGCTGATCGGCCACAATTCGCTGGGCAAAGGCGGCCAACTCGCGGTAGCTTCTGGCTGGAATGAAAGCGAGCTGGTTCTCAGTCACAAGCGAACGATCAAAGGTGACACGTCATCGATTGCCGCGACCTCCAACAACGCTCCATTGGTTCGATGGGCGCGATGGATTGATAACGAACACATTTTGGCTGTGATCGATCGAAGTCTCGGCCTCTGGAACATCGAGTCCGGAAAACAGGTGTACCGAATCAACGGCATTGATCACCGAGCCGAGCCAGCAGTCTCAGGCGGCAAGCGATACGTCGCTGTTCCCTATCAGGGATCCGTACAACTGTTCTCGACGGTCGATGGAAAGTCCCTCGGACGTATCGGTGTCGAAAATCAGGTCCCAGGCGTTTGCTTTTCGCCGCTGGGAAATACGCTCGCGATCGTCACTTCAAGACGAATGCGAAATTGGGACTTGCCATCGGCGTCGTTGTCCGCGGACGCCCAAAGCCGGACCAGCTTGGGAGTCGGCCGCCCGACTTGGATCGATTCGGACTTGGTTCTGTCCAGCTCCGGCGTGCTGTTGAGCAGTTTTCGGAGTCTGCCGATCTGGCGCTACGATGTCGCCGCGGCAGAGTCCGTTGCCACTGGTCGTCATCTAGTGATGTTCCGAAAACACCCCGTTTCCGAACTGTCGGTGATTTCTTTGCCGCACGCCGGAGCAAACGAAGCCTTGGGTTGGATCGACAATCGCCCCGCCAACATCGACCGCAAAAAATGGCGACTGATGGGACGCAGCGAATGGAACGCCAGCGGCTGGTCCGACCGGGATGTTCAAATCAGTTCCGTATCGGCCGACCGTCTTCGCTAAACGCATCTCGGGTCATGCTGTCGGATCTGAGAATCCAAATCTAGGTCGCAGCCGTCCGACCCCTGCCATGTCGTGAACCAACGATGATCTTAGAAATATGCATTGATCACATCCGCTCGGCAAAGGCGGCGAAAGCTGGCGGAGCCGATCGGCTTGAAATATGTGGTCCACTTTGCGTTGGCGGAACGACTCCCAGTGCGGCTTTGATCGAACAGTGCTTGGAGTTGGGAGACATCGAACTCGTGGCCATGGTTCGTCCTCACGCAGGCGGGTTTGACTACCATCGGGATGACATCGACACGATGCTTCGCAGCATTCGCCAGTTGAAAACGGTGGGCGTCTCCGGCGTCGCTTTCGGCGTTCTCACGACGACTCGCTTGATCGACATAGAATCGATGAAACGGTTGATCGATGTCGCGCGACCGATGAAAGTCACTTGTCATCGAGCCTTTGATGTTGCCATTGATCCGCTCGCCGCAATGGATACTCTGATTGAACTCGAGGTGGATCGACTGCTCACCTCAGGCCAAGCCCACACAGCGTTTGCAGGAATCCAAAGCCTCGCTGAATTGGTGAAACGGGCCGAAGGTAACCTCGCAATCATCGCTGCCAGCGGAATTGATTCATCGAACGCTGGGCAAATCGTTCAGCAAACGGGAGTCCGCGAAATTCACGGCAGTGCGAGCGAATCCGAAGCAACCGCAGGCCCGATCGATTTTGGTGGTCGGATGATCAACACTTCGGTGCAAGCTGTTCGCCGCCTACATGACGCGATCGAGCAGCTGTAGCGAGGAATGTCTGCTCAGACCTCAACCGTCTGTTGGGGGAAGCGTGGCCAGAAAATCCACCGCGCCCTTCCCTGCAGTGCGACCTGTAGCCAGGCAGGCAGTGATGAGATAGCCGCCTGTTGGCGCCTCCCAGTCGAGCATCTCACCAGCGCAAAAGACGCCTGGTTTCGCCCGCAGCATCAGTTTCTCATCGACGCCGTCTTTCCTGACGCCGCCGGCCGTCGAAATGGCTTCGTCCATTGGTCGCGGTCCCCGATGCGTGATGGCAAGCGACTTCGCGACACTGGCCAATGCGTCTGTTGGTACGCCTCGCGCGAACTCGTTCATCAATGCCGATTTGGCTGCGTCGAATCCAAACGCCTTCCGCAGCATCGAACTGCGCGACGCCTTGCGGGTGAGTTTGACGAGTCGTGCATTCAGAGTTTCGACAGCAACGTCCGGAGCCAAATCCAAGACCAGCGGCGCTCCCTCACGCATCGCACGACTGACCGCGTAGACACCGCCACCCTCGATACCTTTGCTTGAAAGCACCATTTCGCCCAACACGGACGTGTTACCTGCAGTCAACCGAAGCGGTTTGATCGCGGCGCCGAAGTGCGGTGCCATGTAAGGTGACCAATCGATCACAAATCCCATGTTGGCAGCTTGGAACGGTTCCAGGGGCACTCCGACACCACTTAGTATCTCCGACCATTGCCCGTCAGATCCAAGACGTGACCAACTTGCGCCGCCCAACGCCAGCACCGTCACTCGAGGACGAGCGGTTTGGCGACCTTCCAACGAGTCAAAGATCAACGCGTCCTGATCCCAGCCTTGCCAACGCCATTGTGTCTTCAGCTGAACGTTCTTGGTGGCCAACCTAGACAGCCAAGCACGTAGCAGCGGCGACGCCTTCATCGTGCTTGGAAAGACTCGGTTGGACGAACCCGTGAACACTTCTTGCCCAAGATTGTTGGCCCATTGCTTGACCGCTTCGCTGCCAAAGTCTGTCACGTAGGGGCCGATCCAATTGGCATCGGACTCATAGTTGGCCAGAAACGCATCTGCCTGCTCGTCCTTGGTAATGTTCAGTCCGGACTTGCCCGCCATCAGAAACTTGCGACCGGCAGTCGCTTTGGCGTCAACAACCCACACACGATGCCCAGCATCGGCAATCATCTCCGCTGCCATGAGCCCAGCGGGGCCAGCGCCGATCACGACCGCGTCAACGGCGAGAGGAGAGTTGGGTGTATCGTTCATCGTGACCGTCCGAAGATTCGATCCTGAAACTTGGCTGCGGCTGCGCCTTCTGCAGACGCGAGGCGTTTGAGATCGTGCCCAACCCCAGCGACCATTCTCAGTTGACTTGGAACATTTCGCATTTGCAGAGCTGTTTGAAACGCGACCGCAGACTCTTTCCAACTGTCGTCGCTTCCGCAGACCATCAAAATCTCAATCTTGTTACCGCGAACGGTGTCCAAGTTCTGATCAAGAAAATGATAGGTGTTGTTCTGTCGAATCAATGTCGGGTCGCTCGCCAGATTGTTCTCTAAGATCTTCAGCAGGAACGGCATCTTAGTATTCTCAATGTCGATCGCCCCGCCACCATAGGCGACTGCAGAACAGAACAGATTGGGATACTTGATTGCGAACTTCAGCGAACCGCTCGCTCCCATCGAGAAACCATGTGCTGCCCTGCACGACCGAGAAGCAATTGTGCGGTACTGTTGATCGATCCTTGGAATCAGCTCCTGGATGATCATGGATTCGATCATGATCTTGCCGTTGTGATGGTCCATGTATCCTGACCGAAACCCATTGGGGTAGACCAGAATGATCTCTTGGATGCTGTCCGTCGTATAAAGCTCGTCCCAGTACTTCGCCGTGTATAGAGAAGAGCATTCGTTTCCGCCACCACCATGCAGCCAATACACCACCGGATATCGCCGATCACCAGATCCATAACTGGGAGGCAACACCACCGAGTACCCCACCGTCGTACCCATCGAATCACTTTCCATCGTCTCGTGGACGAGTCCCCGCGTCTGTCGCAGGACTTCCGAGGATGGCGGTTTGACCCACTGCGCCGGCAATTGACCCGCGCAAACAAAAACCAGCACCGCGGCAATCAAGATACGGAAAAGCCCCGAAATGTTTCGCAGCCATCGCATTCGCGTCTACCAGTGAGAGTCAAGAAGGATCCGGAGGCAGTCTATCACAAACTTCCGAGTCTTCAGTTGTTTCCTACACAGCCGATTCCGCAGATGGGAGAGCAACGGCTCGCGGAGGGAAAAGTTGGATTTGCAGAGCGTATAGTTCACGCGAACTTGTTCAGACAGATACGAATGTCTAATGCCGTGGATCGATCGTCTTGAATCAAGCTGTCTCTCTGTTGGAGCTCTTTTCACGACAGCATTCATGTTGGAGAGCGGCAACTTTGCACTATCCTATCAGGCCATTCGAATCCGCCGCAGAGCCAGCGAACCGAAGATCCATCACGATCCAATGACAGAACGACTTTCCATCGACGAGGCCCGCAAGCTGGTTCTGCATTCACAGCGGTTGCCGCCAATGAAGCAGACCGGACCGGCAAGGGATGCGACGCTGTCAGCGATCGAACATCTCGGCTACGTTCAAATCGACACGATCTCGGCAGTTCAGCGCGCCCATCATCACACTTTGTGGAATCGCAACCCGCGTTACAAACTTGCCCACTTGGATCAATTGGTCGGCGACAAGCGCGTCTTTGCGTACTGGTCGCACGCTGCAGCCTACCTACCGATGCGAGACTTCCGATACAGCCTGATTGTCAAGCAACGGATCGCAAACGGCGACCAACAGCACTGGTATGTACGTGACGAGCGGCTGATGAAGTCAGTGTTGAAACGCATCACTGACGAAGGGCCCCTGATGGCAAAGGATTTTGAGAACACCGGCAAGAAGACAGGCGTGTGGACCAGCAAACCTGCCAAACGCGCGTTGGAAACGTTGTATATGAAAGGAGACTTGATGATCGCCGGAAGACAGAACTTTCACAAGATCTACGATCTGACCGAACGGGTTTTGCCTGCCAGCGTTGACACCTCGGCACCAACGCTCCAGGAGTACGCGAGATTCTTGATCACGCGTTACCTGGAAACCAACGGACTTGGACAGCCCGCCGAAATCGCCTACTTGTTGAAAAACGTCAAGCCACTGGTGTCCGATGGTCTGCAGAACATGATCGCTAGCGGCGAGGTGTTGCGAATCAATGTCGGCAGCCAAGCCTATTTCGCGTTGCCCGATTCGCTAGAACTGATCAACAAACCGCTGGCACGCGCGAAACTCAAAATCCTATCGCCCTTCGACAATCTCCTGATCCAACGCAAACGAATGCAGGCGTTGTTTGCGTTTGACTACCTGATCGAATGCTATGTCCCGAAAGCCAAGCGTCGATACGGATACTTTTCGTTGCCGATTCTGTGGGACGGAAAGTTGGTGGCACGCATGGACTGCAAAGCAGATCGTCAGGAATCGATCCTGAACGTGCTGCACCTCGCGAAGGAACCGAGTCTCGACAAGCACGACGCCTTCTTTGATGCCCTGCAAAAGGAGCTCATCGCTTTCGCTCGGTTCAATGATTGCCGCGATGTAAAGTTGCATCGAACGTCGCCCGCAAAATGAGCAGGCCGTTCCGACAGAGCTACGGCGACCGAGTTTACGACAATCGAGCTTACTCGCCGCGATTGTTTTTACCGCCCCGGTGGGATGGTCAGCAGCACTGGTTTTTTCGATTGCTCTGGCAACGGGTCGCTCAACTTCGTCTTGCCAATCCTTTTGTCCCAATCACTTGCCATCAGCAAATCGAATCCTGGGTTCTGATTTTTCACTTGGCAGGAGCAGGGCCCGATGATGAAACGGGACGCCAGAGTAATCGTGTGCTCTGCGATCCCTTTGCCGACCAATGCGTACAGTACCCGACCGCGGCCGAGCACCGGAAAGGCCATTGGTTGTCGCAAGCCTTCCAGGTCTGGCTCGCTAGCCAACAGCATTTCCAGCATGAACTGTTCTTGGGGGTCGTTTCGGTGAAGTGTCACGACGGAGAAGTCCAAACGCAATTCGATTTCGACCTGCTCCAGCAACTCTTCTTCTTCCTCGATCTCCTCTTGCTCCGGCAACTCGAGATCTCGCTGATTCTCTGTCAATACGCGGTGAAGCGTTTGCAGTGCAGGCGCGTCGAGCTCTTGATCACCACATGGCACAAAGACCCAAACGGCCGACTCGCCGCTGACCAACCGCTTCGCAATTTCCTGACGCAGAGGTGAATCGACAACTTGATCAACCCTTTCGATTTCTAACGGTCCCGCGCTGATCAAGCGATCGGGAATTTCAGCGGCTGTTGTTGGATACAGACTTGCCAAGACTGGCTCACCCGCTTTGCCGTGCTTTGCCCAAATGGATTTGAGTAGGCGATCGCCTGCCTGATCCGCAGCAACAACGCGAACATTGACGTTGGCCGACGCCGGGGATTGATGATCCGATTCTCGCAAACGATGTACCGCTTTCTGATGCTCATCACTCAACGGGCCATCGTGCAGCACCACCAGTTCATAGTTGTCCGCAGGCCAGCGTTCCAACGCGTATCGGAAAACCGGAACTTGGCAGGCGATTGCAACCGATGCGGAAACAACCGCCAGCAACAACGTGGAAATCGTGAACTTTCTCATTGCTCAACCCTCGTGACTTCGATTCCTGACAGTGTTGGTAGACGACTGGGATCAGCAGCGACCATTTCGACGAGCAGTTGGTCGGTCACCATCACATCGGGGACGACGATGGTTTGTGGCTTCGAGGGTCCCGATTGGTTGGCCGCAACCACGACGTCGGATTTCACCACCGTAGACTGCAGTTTGATGTCGAACTTGCCGCTGTCTTTCTCGTCGAGATTGACGAACAGAAAAGTGACGTTGTATTTCGCTTTCGCATCGCCTTTGCCGAGCAACGGAATCTCGAACTGTTTCAGACCACGAGCTCCTGAGGTGAACACCCAAGGTTTGTCAGTGGCATCAATATTGACCGATTCCAAATTACGACTGTACCAACCGCCCCCGCTTTGGAGTTTCGGTTTGAGATCAAAAATGAACTCGAGTCTCGCGCGGCTGGCAGGGCGTGGGTAACCGAACCATTCAACGCCCGTGTCGGTTTTGCGATCGCCAGGGGCTCCGAAATTGATTCCGATGCGTTTGACGGGCGTTGTCGGTCCGACAGCACTGAAGATCCCCCACGATTTATTCTCCGTCTTGGGTTCCATCACAACGGTCGACGCAATCGAGAATTGGCAAACGCATCCCGCGCTCGCTTCCGGGATCATGACCAATCCGTTACCCGGAATCGCGTTGACCCAACACCCCAAACGCTGTCCAGCAAAATGTCGGGTCCCACTGTCTTTGTACAAATCGTAATAGCCGATGAATCCCGATCGAAAGAACATCATGTTGGGTGTCGTTGTGATGACGCCGCAATGGTGCCCGGGACGACTGAATCGCCAGGGACTCTCGTTGCCAGTCAAAGGATGAGGCCGCGTTTTGGGTTTACCCGTGTGCAAGTTGAACGCCCAAGGCTCCGCGTAGCTATCGTTGCCGACGATGGCAGGACGATTCATGTAGTTGGCATTCTTTGACCACAGTTCTTTTCCGTCGACTGCATCAAGCACGAGCAGTTTTCGTCGATCAAAATCACCAGCCAAAAACTGCTTCCAGTAGTGACCGTTCGCGTTTGCACCACACAGCACGACATGCCCGTCAGCGTACATCAAGGTCAGCGATCCGCCACCAGCGCTGACGTTGGTGGTGTCGGTGACATTGACAGGCTTCTCCCAGACTTTCTGTCCCGTGCGTCGATCAATTGCGACTGCCAAACGAACGTCCAAGGCTTTCATTTCCGCCTCGGCTTTCTTGGCTGCATCGCCGGTCAAATTCTTCAAGTCACCCTTGTCTTTCAAATACAGTTGTTGGCGTTCCTCAGGCGTGATCGAACTGTCAATGAAATACATGTGCTCGGGGCCAACAGCAATCGTGGTATGCAAAATATTGCTGCCACGATACGTCCACATCCTTTCGCCGCTCTTCGTATCGACTGCAAAGACTGCGTCCGTTTGACTCTTGACCTGCAAACCACGTCGCCGCATTCGCTGTTCCAATTCGGAACGGATGGTGCTGGTGCCAAACAATTGCCCATCATCATGAGCCAGATACGCCCAAGCACGTTGGATCGAATCGGGTGACTCCGGCGTGGTGAACGTGTTCTTGACTTCGCCTGTCGCCGCATTGAGCGCAAAGCACTGATTGTCGACGGCTACGTAAAGAGCGTCATCGCTGGCAGCCAGGTTGTGCGTTTCGCGATTGTTAAACACGCCGGTTCGAATCGCGCCAGGGTTCTTGAAATCCCACAGGAACGTGCCATTGTAAGCATCGTACGCCATCACACTGTCGGTGCCTTGAATGAACATCCGACCGTTCGTGGACAGGGGAGCTCCGGCGGCCTCGTGTCGATTGATCATCGAACTTGGGCCCGGGTCGCCGTACCACAACACACCAAGCCCGTCGCGAATTCGATGGTCGTCCGCGTACGAAGTGTTGGCGGCGTTACCATACTGATGAGACCAATCGCCTGCGCCAGCCAGTTTGCCACGTTTGAGCATGTACCAAGGTTCGGCAGCGATCACGTCACCTTCTTCGCGATGATAAAACTCAGACAGCCAAGCAATCGTTTCGTCCGATTTCGAATTATCAGCTGACTCCGGTTGGCCGACCATTACGACCCCGCCACAAGGTTTCAGGTGCCGCGAAATCTGATCGGGACTGCCTGGCAACTTGCCTGACAACAACATCGAATCGGAGACGATCAAGTTGGCGAAGTAGTTGGAAAACGGGAGGTCTTCGATCGGCAGATTTACCACCGTCACCCGCGTTGCGTGAATCCCTGCACGCTGCAAGGCGTTTCGTGACGCCGCTGCCTTGGTTGCATCCGGCTCAACCGCGTAAATCATCAACTCGCTCTGTTGGGCCAGTTCGTAAGCCAGTCGTCCTTGCTCACTGCCCAGTACCAGACAGTACCCGGTCGTCTGACCGCTCTGTTTCAGAATCTCATTGGCGGCGGATTCGTAAAACTCCGTCAACTCGTCTTGGGGAAAGGGAGGCGAAGAGGGCACAGGCCAAGTCGCTGCTTCACCTTCAGTGCCGGCGCCAAACGCATAGACATTTCCTTCGTCGGTGCTGACAGTCAGAAGGCCGTCGTCGACCGCTAGGCCGCGCACATTGCCATCCACTTTGTATTCCCAGACTTTCTTTCCATCCTTACGGTCGATCGCGATGATTTCGTTCAGACCACCTGCAATGACCAAATTGCCGGTTGCGATCAGCACGTCGTCGAAATCGCTCGGGTACTCCCACAGGATACCGACCTGCATGTACTCCTTCATTTTGCGTTTTGCTTCTGCGACCTTCTTCGGCTCCTTTCGCAAGGCTCGGGCTTTCAAAAACCACTTCTGTTTTTCTTGGCTTGCTTCAGCGTGTTCTTCGCGGTTGACGCAAAAGATCTTTTCGCCGTCCATCAAGTAGGCCAGGTCTCCCGCAAGAACCATCTGCCGACCGTTGATCCATGCTTCACCCACGTTGCCCGATTGCTGGTCCATCGCAAGGAAATGATGCGGTCCACCTGCATACAATTGCCCGTCACCCAGCAGTGCCTTCGTGCCACCCACGACTCCGCCTGCATCGGTTCGCCAAGAGTGACTTCGCTTGAACACGATTTCGCCAGTCTTCTTGGAGATAGCGACGGGCAAAGATCGCCCAGACGGCACGTACAAATGTTCGTCGCTGGCCAGCAGGTAGCCCTGTGGCGAAAGGTCATTGCGTCCGGCGTCTTGTTCGCTGATCGTATCGTTCCGCCAAATCACGCTGCCATCTTTGGCGTCCACCGCACAGAGGTAGACCGTTTCGTGCGGAAACACTCCCGCGCCAAAATAGGCGATATCGCCATCGATCAACACGCCCGTCCGAACGGGCCACCGCGAAATCATCTCACCACGCGAAAGCAAGCGATCGTCTTTCGTCCCAACTCGCAACGACCAAACGTGTTTTCCGTCAACCGCGTTGAGACAATACACAACGCCATCATCGGAACCGAAGTAAACGTTGCCATGCGCCAGTGTTGGTGCGAGCCGAATTGGCCCCTCTGTGTAATGATCCCAAAGCGGCTTGCCTGTTTTCGAATCGACGCAATGCAACCGATGGTCAACCGTGCTGCCGAAGTAAACACGTCCGTCAGCCATGACGACTTGAAGCGCATCGTCAAAGTCGACGCGATGTTTCATCTCGTGACCTTCGATCGGCGCCTGACGAGGTCCCTCCCATGCTTGGATCGGTTTCGCAGGCGATTTATAGGTCCACAAAGGGCTCAGAGACGGCTCTAGCTGTGTGGGCGAAAACCCAGCGCGGTCATTGCCGTTCAAGTATGCCGGCCAGTCGCCTGCAGCAGGTGAACTGAGCATCAAACAGGCGGCAAAAAAAACAAAGGTCGTTCGAGCGTGCATGGAGAGGGTCCATTGGAAGGCGGGGCGGATAACGAATCCGAGCAACGGCCCTAGTCTACATGAGTCGAAAGCTGCCGGTGTGGCTTCCTAGCCGAAAGCCTGCCCGCGAGATCAGTTGCCTCAATCCAGTGGCTCCAGTGGCGGCGGGGCGCCAAAAGCTGCCCTGGGGCCGGGGAAACACGGTGGCTGACCAGCTACTCCTCCTCATCATCCGCTGCGTACCGTTCCCATTCGTGTTCGGTCGAATCACGCCAAGCCTTCCATCCAAGTGGGAGGTCCGCAAGTTCGGCGAGCCCTGGGGTCCTGCTACTCAATCACGCGAAGGTGCCATCATGCGGTTTCGACAATTCACCTAGCCCCGAAGTAGCACTGTCGCAACGCAAACGACGACAATTGGAATCAAGACAATCGCCACCAATAGACCGAACACTTCTTCCGAATCATATTGCCGGGGCGAGTATTCCTCTTGCTCGTCGTCACATTCCGACTCGGGCGATTGGTACGGATTCATTTCAAGTCTGTGCACCATCTCACCGGGTTGATGCATCAGTCGGATCCGCGGGCATGCAAATCGGCGGTGACGACCGATTTGCGGAGAGCGAATTCTGTAGGATGACCGAATCCACCACCATCACAAGGAAAATCCATGGCACCAGTTAGCCCCAAGACCGTTGGCGAATTGATCGAGAACCTCAAGTTGTTCCCTGCCGACTGGCCGATCGACTTCGCACCATTCACGCTGCACCGAACGAAGGATCGTGGTGAGATCGTTCACTTCGAGTTCAACGAGGTTGATGGCGTGGACTACGAGTTGATCACCGAGCCTGACGATCCCGACGCCACATGGACAGAATAACCGTCACCAATCCGCCGAGTCGCGCCGATAGCTTGCAGACGATGACCATCTGATGATGCAACCTATTTCGTCAGGATCGACAAGGTGCCAGGATCGGCTGTGATGTCTGGTCGCATGGTATTCTCTTGGCAGTCTTCCCAAGCAGCGTACGCGTCTAGCGCGGCTTGTTCGGCGGCTTCCAAGGCACTCTCCGCTGCTTCCAATGCTGCAAGTTGCGCCTGACATCCTGACGCAACGCTAGGATCGATTGTTGGCCACGTGGCAGTGCGTCGAGGTGCTGGCTCCGCAGTTGAGACGACAGTAAACGTGCAGGCGATGCCGCACACCAAACCGCCAATGAAAACACCAACACGCTTTTGAACAGCCATCCTTGGCCCCTTTTGAATTCTGAAAACTAGTCAAATACTGGTTTATACGAGTCGTACGAACCGGTGCGTTCTTTTTCGGCATCCAGTTGCTTCAGGTGGTCACGCAGGATCTGATGTCCCTCTATCAGATCCATGCCCTTCAGCACTGGCTTAAGAGAAGCGATCAGCTCCAATCGAGCCTTTTGCCTGGCATCCATTGGCTGGTCGGCCAACACAGGTTCTTCAACGTTGCTTTCTTCGGCGGTAACAATGTTGGGGGTTGAGAGAAATGTCGCGAATGAGGCGGAAAAAGCGATAATACCGACTACGCAGAAAACGACGGACACAAGAGAAACGGAGCCTGAGCGAAAAGTTCTTGTTTCGCTTTCCTCCATTGTTGCAAGCCATTCGCCGAAACGCTGATAGCTCTCAGCGGTCTCGAATTTCGCAGGCTTGCCGGCTTGTTGACCGTGCTTCTTTCGTGCGTCGTGCGCCAAGTCACGCCGAATGATTCGCACCTCCGTTGGATCGCCCGTTTCAATCAGCCGTGAACGCCACTCGCAGAAGAGTTGGAAGCTCTCACTTGTATTGTGCTTTCCAAAATAGTAGCCACGTCTTTGCCAGTTAATTCGCGCACTACCCTTACCGTCATCCTTAGGTGGGTAAGTGAGTTGACTGGCTTTTAGTTTCAGCTCTTCTTTGGTCTCGTCAGGCATAGCAAGATTGTGGGGACCGCGTGCTCTTTCTTGTTTGGGCCGAGAGGTAGCGATTCGTACTGATGTGTATCACGAAGCTCAACTCTCGGTGTGCAAATTTGAACTTGGAACCAAATCCGGAGGGGATAGGAACCTCATTGAACCTGTTTCTCCCCGGCCGTCCCTACGGGGGAAATCATATCACAGAATGCCCGGTCAAACACCATTCCCCCGCCACTTCGTACCGGGGAAACCCGAGCAAAAAGTGCGACACTGCAATAAGTATTCTTGAGAATATTGACGGCGCGGCCTGAAGGTCGACATGGTACTTGACCGGGCTTCGGCTTGAAGACTG
>JBGCGI010000274.1:0-35503 GCA_045110715.1 Rubripirellula sp. | reverse complement strand
AATGAAAAGGCGTGAAAAAACTCTTGAAAACGTTTGTTTCAGCGTGAAATGCCAATTGTCGCTGGGGAATGTTACCGATAGACTCTGCTCCCTTACATAAGGACGGCAAACCGCTGCTTCTCACTGCAACCGTGGTGGAATCACGAAAGTCGCCTTTTCAAGTTTAATAGTTACCTACTAAACCGACCCTGCTTAAAGGGCGGACCCTGCGATTGCCAGTTGCCGGGATTGATCTGTAGGTAGTTCCGAATTAGGAGAAAAACATGGCAAATCAACTCGTTCAAGATTTGATCGACGCAGGGGTTCACTTTGGTCACCGGGCCAGTCGCTGGAACCCAAAGATGGCACCGTATATTTACGGCCGCAAAAACCAAATTCACATCATGGACATCCGCGAAACACTTCGCGGAATGTTGCGTGCAAAGAAGTACCTCAGCCAAGTGGCCGCAGGTGGCAGCCTGATCCTGTTCGTCGGAACCAAGCGGCAAGCTGGTGAAGCCGTCGAAGCTCAATCGGCCCGTTGTGGCATGCCCTTCGTCAGCGAGCGTTGGCTTGGTGGTACGTTGACCAACTTCCGCACGATTCGAAGTCGCTTGGGGCGTTTGGAAGAACTGGAAGGCCTGCGCACGAGCGACAAGATCAACGACTACAGCAAGAAAATGCAGTCGTCTTTGAATCGCGAGTATCGCAAGATGTACCGCAACTTGAACGGCCTTCGAACGATGAACCGCTTGCCAGAGTGCTTGTTCATCATTGATCCAGGCAAAGAGCGAAACGCGGTTCGCGAAGCAAAGCGATTGGGAATCACCACGGTTGCTTTGATCGATACCGACAGCGATCCAACCGAGATCGATTTGCCGATCCCAGGTAACGATGACGGCATTCGCAGCATCGAACTGATCCTGAAGCAGTTGGCCGACGCCGTGAACACCGGCAAAGGCCAAGCAGCCATGATGAAGCGTGAGAAATCAGACGCAGCCGCTGCGGAGGCGAAAGCCAAAGCGGAAGCAGAAGCCATGGCGGCTGAAGGTGCTGCTGCGGAGGGCTAAGCCCGGCGTTTCAGTTTCTTCAAGAGGCGACTGCATCGTGGTCGCCCTGTCAGAAAGATAGTTCAACGCGAACCGAGTGCGGTTCGCGTTTGTCCCAAACATCGGTGTCGATTCACGCCGGGTCGTTTGTGAATAGCGGATAAAGTCCGCCCAACCCAACTCATTAGAAGCCGATTTAGGATACAGAAGGAAGACAATGTCGATTACAGCGAAAGACATCAGCGAACTGCGTAAATCAACCGGTGCCGGGATGATGGACTGCAAGGCCGCGTTGCAGGAATCGGGCGGAGATTTCGATGGAGCGTTGGATTACCTCCGTAAGAAGGGCCAGAAAGTCGCCGCCAAACGTGCCGACCGCGAAGCCAATGAAGGCACCGTCGTGGCGTTGGTCGATGACTCAGGCAGCAAAGGTCTGCTCATGGCACTCAGTTCGGAAACGGACTTCGTTGCTAAGAACGACGACTTCATCGCCTTGGCAAACAAGATTGCGCAAGCCGCTGCCGACGCGAAGGTCGAAACCAAAGAAGCACTGCTGGCGCTTCCATTCGACGGATCGACCGTCGCCGAGAAGTTGGTCGAGCAGACCGGTGTGATCGGTGAGAAGATGGAAGTTTCAGATTTCCAAGTCATCGAAGGTGACAACATTGCGTCTTACATCCACGCGGGTGCCAAGATCGGTGTTCTGGTTTCCTTCAAGGATGGCGGCAAGGACGAAGCGTCTCAGTTCTTCCGCAGCGTTGCCATGCACATTGCAGCGATGAGCCCATCGATTCTTCGCCCAGAAGAGTTTGACGAAGAATTCGTTGCCAAGGAAACCGAAGCTTTGCGGGCTCAGATCATCGCTGAGAACGAGATCAACGAGCGTGAGAATCTTGGCAAGCCACAGAAGAACGTGCCCCAGTTCGCCAGCAAGCGTCAGTTGACCGCCGAAGTCATGGCTGCCGCTGAAGAAGCGATCAAGGCGGAACTGCAAGCAGAAGGCAAACCAGAGAAGATCTGGGACAAGATCATTCCAGGCAAGCTGGAGCGATTCGTCGCCGACAACACGCTGCTGGACACCGAGCGGTGCCTGCTGAGCCAGTTGTTTGCTCTGGATGACACCAAGACCGTTGAACAGGCCATTGTCGACCTCAGCCCAGAAGCCGCCATCGTCGGGTTTCGCCGCGTAGCGGTTGGTTGAGCCCCGCAAATCTCACCCCTGAGTTTTGCTCGATGAAATTTGCCTCGTCGATCCCCCATCGGATCGGCGAGGTTTTTTCGTATCATGGTGCTACGTCCGGCAGCAAAACGCTGTCCAGAAGATCTCTCTGCTAACACGCAAATCACAACATGACCGATTCTGAAGCCGATCCATCACTTCGATACAAACGCGTCATCCTCAAGCTGAGCGGCGAAAGTCTGGCAGACGCGGGGGGGCGAGGGATCAGCGGCGAAGAGGCTGGCGAGATCGCACGCCAGATCAAACAGGCTCATGAATCAGGCTGCCAGATCGCGATCGTGATCGGTGGTGGGAACATCTTGCGAGGCGCCCAGTTCTCCGGCAACAACTCGCTCGTTCACGAAGCGACCGCGCACTACATGGGCATGCTGGCAACCGTGATCAACTCGCTTGCGATGCAAGATGCGATCGAATCGCATGGCTTGCAAACTCGCGTGATGTCAGCGGTCCCACTCGACAAGATCGCTGAAACTTTCATTCGGCGCCGGGCGATTCGTCACCTCGAGAAAAATCGGGTCGTGATCCTGGCTGCCGGAATTGGAAACCCATTCGTGACCACCGATACCGCGGCAGCCCAACGAGCGCTGGAATTGGAAGCCGACGTGATTCTTAAAGCAACTCGCGTCGACGGCGTTTACAGCGACGATCCAGAAAAGAACCCCCACGCGGTGCTTTACGACTCGTTAAGCTACAACGATGTAGTCAGCAAGAACCTGAAGGTGATGGACGCCACGGCGATTGCTCTGTGCCAGGAACACGAAAAACCGATCTTGGTTTTCAACTTCAAGAAGGACGGCAATATCGTCCGAGCAATTTCCGGCGAAACCGTAGGGACATGGATCGGCGCTAAAAACGCGTGAGATCGGAATCAAGACTTACTGACCCCGTTCAGGTCACAACCAACTAACGACAACGACTCCTCCAACAAGGAAGCTTAATATCATGACGTACGAAGAAACCCTGATGGACGCTGAAGAGCGTATGGAGAAAGCTGTCGCTCACCTTGGCGATAGCCTGTCCGGCATTCGTACCGGTCGCGCGACTCCTGGCTTGGTCGATTCGATCAAAGTCGAAGTCTACGGTTCGCTGCAACCGCTTAAGCAACTCGCTTCGATCGGGACACCTGAGCCACAACAGATTGTCATTCGCCCCTACGATGCCGGGACGATCAAGGACATCGAGAAAGCAATCGTGGCTGGCGACTTGGGCATGAACCCGCAGAATGATGGCCGTATCATTCGCTTGAACGTGCCAGCGCTGTCGACCGAAGTTCGAAAGAAGATGGTCTCGCGAGTCAAAGAGCTGGCCGAGGACGCCAAAATCTCGATCCGCAACATTCGCCGCGACGGCAACAAGGCAGCCGACACTGCAGAGAAGGCCAAGGAGATGACCGAAGACGATCGCGATAAGCTCAAGGAAGAAATCCAAGAGCTGACCAAGAAGTTCGAGGCACAGGCAAGCGAGATGGCGAAAGCACGCGAAGCGGAAGTCACCGATAGCTAGTGCTTTGACCAGGTGAAGATCGGGGGTGCCGTTCCGCTAACATTTTTTAGTGGCAGGGCGCAAGTCCTCCGGTTTTGGGTTCAGTCACTGCGGCTGGAAGCCTCAGCCAAGCCCTGCGGCTAGATGCAGGGCGCCGACGGGAACGACTTGTTCGCCCAATGAGCTGAGCCGTACTTCGCTGCTGAAGCCATCCATCAAATATTGCGGCAGTTGCTTTGCCACGGCTTCTCGCCAGGGCTCGCCAATCAGGGCGAGTCCTCCTCCGAGTACGATCACGTCGGGGTGAAACAAGTGCGCCACGTGCGATAGCGCGAATGCTAAGTCGGCAGCCGTTTCATTCAGAATCCGATGGGCGATTGGATCGAGCTGTGCGAGTGCCGTCGAAAGGAAGCGTGACTCGTTTCCCGCGGCCGGGTCGGCTGTTGCCAGCTCCGCCAGCATCGACTGGGGATGCTCGCCGATTGCGTCACGGACTTTCTGATCAACAGCCCAGCCACTGCAGCGATCTTCGACGATCGTTCCAGTTCGATCCAATCGCAAGTGCCCGAATTCGGCCTCGCCTGGGACTGCTCCGCGATACAGCTTGCCATCACTGACCAGTCCGCCTCCGACGCCGCTTCCCGAGTTCGTGTAGAAGACGGTGCGGTGCCCTTGGCCACTGCCTGAAAGTGCCTCCCCCAAGGCGGCCACGTTGGAATCGTTCTCGACGATTACGGGTGCACCCGTTAGGTCCGTCAGCCATTGCTGCAGCGGAAATCCGGACCAGCCGCCGATCTGAAACGAGCGGCAAACCGTCCCGGAGGAAGGATCAACAGGCCCACCAAAGCCAACGCCGACGGCTTCCCAAGCGAAACGTTGCCGTAGCTTCGCAATCGCTCCCGCCAGCTGGCTTCGGATTTCAGAGGCTTCCGAGCCTTGATCTACTTTCAGCGACATCGCGTCGAGAGCTTCGCTGACTCCGACTTCCTGAGCGGTGACCAATTGAAGCTTGGTTCCGCCAATCTCGATCGCAAGTACTGAAGAGTCGTGGTCCATCGAAGTGCCTTTAAATCGGTTTTAAACTGCGTGAAGGGTTGCCTGGTATTAATGAATTATGTTAAAAAAATACTAGTATAGATTTGGGCAATCGGGGCACGAAGTGGGGTTGGTTATGTTTCAGCGAGTTCTTGTCACCCTCGTTCTCTTCGGGGGGGCGCAAGTGCAGGGGGACGCGGGAGTTGTCTTTGTTTTTGACAATCAAGAGTCTGTGATTGGATCGGGGTTAGACGGGCAGGCAAGCGGGATGTTCACGGTCAGTGGTTTGGAAATCACGGTGAGCACTTCCTCGGGGCTCTTCAACGCGACAAGTAGCGGTTTCGGAATCAACCAATCGGAATCAGGGGACGATACAGACGGCTTCGACTTCACTCAAGCTTTGGGCCTTGGTATCGCCGAGAACTTTACGATCAGCTTTGATCAAGCCGTTCAGCTTGATCGTATCGACGTCTCTAGCTTTGGCACGAGCGACGAAATTACGATTTTCGTCGGAGGCACAACGGTAGCGAGTGTCTCTGATGGTGCGACGACGAATCTTGGTGGATTCTCTGTTGCTGCAAATACGGACATCTCAATCAATACGACGGCGGGAAGCTATGGGAACGGCTGGAGCTTGGATTTTATCGAAGCGACCGCGGTTCCTGAGCCATCTGGTTTTGCAGCGATCGCTTTGGGTTTGGGCGTGCTTGTGCGCAGACGCCTAGCGTTTCGCAAAGTGTCCGCCAAACCGACTGCTCCGGCTCGCGGATTGTCCTGACGGGCCGGATTTCGGACTTCGTCAACCAACAAAGGCGGGCGTTGCACCGAAATTGACCCCTCATCTTCGAAGAGCTTTGTCCGTGCGTTAGGGTGTTTGTTTGCGACGTTCATTCCGCGAGCAAGAGGCTTGGTTCGATGCCGGATTTCTATCAACATGACCTCGTGACAACGATTCACGATCTGCAAACAGCTAAGATCGATCGCTTGGAGGAGATGCTTCGCAAGGCGACGCAGCAGAATCGAATTGGCTTGGTGCTGCCGGTCACGGCCTCCGACATGCGCGCAGCCCCGTTTGAAAAGATCGTCGCCGAGCTCGTTGACGCCGACTATGTGGACACCGTTGTGGTCAGCTTGGGGGTCGCACCTGATCAAGCCGACTACGACGAAACGGTTGCCAAAATCGCTCCGCTTGGCGATCGCGCCAAAGTGCTGTGGACTGACGGCCCCAAAGTCCAGTCGCTGTATGGCCAACTGATCGATGCCAACATTCCTGTGTCCACGCCCGGAAAGGGACGCAGCGTTTGGACCGCATTCGGGTACTTGCTGGCTGACCCCAAGATCGACACCTTCGTGCTGCACGATTGCGACATCGTTGACTACGACCGCACGCTGCTGGCCCGATTGTGTTTACCGATGGTTCACCCGGCTCTGGATTTCGAGTTCTGCAAAGCTTACTACGCCAGAGTCACCGATCGCATGCATGGCCGCGTGGTTCGCTTGCTGGTGGCGCCGCTCGTGCGTGCGTTGATGCGAACGTTCCCGGAGAGCGAGTTTTTGCGTTTCTTGGGGAACTTCCGGTATCCGTTGTCCGGTGAGTTCTCGTTGACCCGCAATCTGGCTCGGACGAACCGCATTCCCAGCGACTGGGGCTTGGAAATCGGCACTCTGGCGGAGGTCTATCGAAACACTTCACTCAAGCGGGTTTGCCAGACCGATCTTTGCAGGCTGTACGAACACAAGCACCAGGTGCTGTCGGTGGAGGAAAAGCAATCGGGCCTGATGCGAATGGCGACCGATATCCTGACGACCGTTTATCGCACTTTGGCTAGCCAGGGCGTCGTGATGAGCGGTTCGACATTCATCACGCTGCGGTCGTCTTACCTTCGATTGGCGCAAAACGGCATTCGCCAGTACGCCGCCGATGCGCTGGTCAACGATCTCCAGTACGATCGTCACGAAGAGGAAAAGGCCATCGAAGCTTTCGGAGAATGCGTTTCGACGGCTGCGGAGGTTTTCCGAGGCGACCCCAATGGTGCAGCCGCGATTCCCAATTGGACTCGCGTGAGAGCTGTCTTTCCGGAGTTCACCCAAGAGCTGCGAGACGCGACCTAGCGGAACAAGGGCCACGCGAAATCGGCGACCTACTTCTTTTTTGCTGCGTTTTCTTCTGCCGCGCTGACTTTCATGTAGCGAGGTACCATCAAGAGTGGGTCGATCGAGAGACCTTGCAGGGCGGCACGAAGGGCCAGCAGGCCGACGCCGATGGCATCACACTGGCGAGGCCTCGCGGCGTCCGCATGATCGCCGAGCGGTTTTTTGTCGCCGGTGATCGCTTGGGTGTTTGGTCGACTAGCAAGTTGATCTTGGAGTTGTGGGGTCGTGATCACGCTGACGGTCTCAAAATACGGTGACCAATGTTCAGTGATGCAGTCCAGCGAAGGCAGCAGCGCGTGACGGGGGAACTCGCCTGCAAACACCTGTCCGCGATACGCATCCACGGCAACCAGGAGGGATTCTAGCGGTGTGTGATCGCCCGTCAGCTGGCTGGTGTGGTAGGCGGCAGCGGCAATCGCGGCCAGCGAATCCACGCCAATCAGTGGCAGTTGCAGGGCGTAGGCCAGTGTTTTGGCCGTTGTCACGCCGATGCGGAGCCCTGTGAACGAGCCTGGGCCGTTGGCGACCGAAACGAACTGAATCACATGATCATGCTCTCGGCTCCACTGGATCGTTTCGTCGATCGCAGGGGCCAGCATCGCAGCGGTCCGCTGGGACCGATCCAGGTTGGTTTGGCGTAGCACGCTTTCGCCTGCCATCAGTGCGATTGAGCCATTACGACCGGTGGTTTCGATGGCCAACTGCACAGCGTTCCGGTTCACGCTATCCTTATCGGAAGCATGAAACGGCGACGGGACTGGCTTTACTCCGCTTTTGGCGGGAGAAGCGGATGTCGTGGGATTGCTGTGAATTTTTGATTCCCCTTACAATTCGGGTTGGAAACGATTTCCGACCCTCTCATTTTTGACCGCCTGCAGCTTAGGAAACACCCCGGTGAAGCGAGCGTTGATTAGCGACATCCATGGCAACCTCGACGCGCTCGAGGCGGTGCTGGCGGACATCAAGGAGGTGTCGGCGGATGAAATTTACTGTCTGGGTGACATCATCGGCTATGGGCCGAACCCTTGCGAATGCCTCGACTTGGTGATGCGCCGTTGCAAAGCGACGATCCTTGGCAACCACGATCAAGCGGCCCTGTTTGATCCCGATGGGTTCAACCCCATGGCTTTGCAGGCGATTTATTGGACGCGAGACCAACTGGACAACGGTGGTTCGCCCGATCAAATCAACCGTCGCTGGGACTTTCTTGGCGAACTCCCTCGTCAGGTTGATGAGGGCGAATTTAAGTTTGTCCATGGTTCGCCGCGCGATCCAACCAACGAGTATGTGTTTCCAGAGTACGTCTTTGACCAGCGTAAAATGGAGATCCTGTTCGGGAAGGTTCAAAACTATTGCTTCATGGGACACACGCATCTACCGGGTGTGTTCACGACTGAGTGTGAGTTCATTTCTCCAGAAGAATGCGACTACACCTACAAACTTGGTTCGGAGAAGTTGATGGTGAACGTGGGCAGCGTTGGGCAACCGCGAGATGACGACAAGCGTTCTTGCTATGTCATTTTGGATACCGACGAAAGAACGCTCACTTATCGGCGCGTCGACTATGACATCGATCGCACTGCCAACAAAATCTACGACATCCCTGATCTTTCCGATGCGCTTGGCGATCGACTGAAGCACGGGCGATAGACATCCATTGGTGTTTGGGCATTGTCCCGATTCCTCATTCTTGATTCTCCGATCCTCCAACGGCATCGCAGCTTGTGACACGTACAGCGATCCTTAGTGATATCCACGGCAACTTGTCCGCGCTCGAGTCCGTCATGGAAGACGTACGCGGTCAGAATGTGGATCGGATCGTTTGTTTGGGGGATGTGATCGGCTACGGCCCGTCGCCCTGCGAGTGCCTGGACCAGGTGATGGAATTCGATTTCTGCATTCTTGGCAACCATGACAGTAGCGCGCTGTTTGACCCCGAAGGCTTCAACATCGCCGCCGAGCAAGCAATCTTTTGGACTCGTTCACGAATCGAATGCGGAAGCGATGGGCCAGAAGCAAGTCGCCGACGAATGCAATACATCTGCGGTTTGCCGAGGCTGAAGAGCGAAGGCAGCGTCGTCTTTGTGCATGGTTCTCCTCGTGGGCCAACGAATGAGTACGTGTTTCCAGAGGACACTCAGAACCTGAAGAAGATGGAAAAACTGTTTTCGCTGGTTCCGCATCTGTGTTTCCAAGGGCACACCCACGTGCCAGGTGTGTTCACGACCGATCTGCGTTTTGTGCGGCCCGTCGACACGGGTGCTGGGTACAACGTCGACGACAAGTCCCAACGATTGATGATCAACGTCGGCAGCGTCGGTCAGCCCCGCGATGGCGACTCTCGCAGTTGCTACGTGGTCTTTGACGAAGAACGCGTCGAGTTCCGCCGCGTCACTTACGATATAGAGCGAACTGTCAAAGCAATCGAAGCCGAGCCCGAGTTGGACGATTTCCTCGGATACCGTTTACGCGAAGGCCGCTAGGACTTCATCCAGATTCAAGCGTGGGCGAAGTCGGAAAGCTCAGGCCAGCTTGGCACCCCATGACTGAGCGTGGACTCTCTGTTTTCAAGTTGAGTCGGTAGTCCGGTGGCAACGCCGCGAACGAGTGCGTTCCAAACAGGAACCACGGAGCAGGACCCCGCAGCCGATCGTTGGATGAATGTGGGCGAAGTATCCTGTGCTGGATACTTACCTTTCTCGGCGTTTCAGAATGAACACCGCGTCGGTCAGATTCTTATTGAACTTTCGTGTCTCGTCGATTTCGTAGTCCATGTCATGGATGCTGGCGATCTCGAAGACGTCTTCCACCTTGCCCAGTAGTTTCTTCATCTGCTTGGGCGTGTAGATGCGTAACGAGAACTCGCTTTTCACGCGCTCAATCTCCCCGCTAGGTTTCCGAGCCTTGATGGCCACCCGCAACCTCTCCAGTCGTGTTTTACGATTGAAGTCAACGACCTTCAGCTTTGCTTTCAGCTTCACGTGCTCGTCCGATGCTTTCCATTTTTCCGTGCATTCTGGATCGGCGTCCATGGGGATCAAATGCAGGCCCAAGATGTAGATGCCGCCATCACGAAGCTGGTCGGCAACATTTCGCAAGTGTTTCAGGGCGGCGTCTGTGCTGGTCAGATGTCGAAAAGTGTTGAAGGTGCAAAACGCCGCATCGAACTTCTCGTCGAAGTCCATCGCGGTCATGTCGCCTAGAACGGCTGCTGCGGAAACGCCCTCGGCTTTCAGCTGGGACACCATGTAATCCAGCATGGGCTGGTTCAAATCGAGGCCCGTCACGTCGTAGCCCTTCTGAGCCATCGCAACGACAAGCCGCCCACTACCACAGCCTGGTTCCAGGATTCGCTTGACGGCTCCCGGGACAAATTGTTCAAAAGCTTTCTCGAAGAACGAAACCTCCATTTCAGTTTCGTCACGGAAAATCAAGTCAAAGTAGTGAGGGTGGTCATACCAGGATGTCATGCAGGCTCTCATGATGAAGAATCGGAGCCAAGAATTTAGAGAAAATCACTTTTGACGAAAGTGGGCTCACTCGGAAACGAACCTCTCCATCGGCTGACTCTCATCTTTCCAAGTGCATCTCCATGGCTCCCAGAGCTGTATTGACGCAAAGTTTGCTCAACAGCCTTGCGTTCGGTTGGGGGCGAAGTCGCGTTGGGCAAACTTACAGCGACTTGAGGAAGGCGATCAAGTCGGTCGATTCCTGTTCCGTTAACGCGTCTTCGCCATTGACCTTTTCCGGGCTATGCAGGTCGTTGACCACGCGTTCGAGGGTTTTCGCTTTGCCGTTATGTAGCCAGCGAACCTTGCGATAGGTGCCCAGCAGTGAGGGCGTGTTATAGCCGCGGTAGTGATCCGTGCTCCGGCCAAGACCGACGTCGTGAATCTTGCCGTCGGAGTAATGTGGCCCGGTGTGGCAGTCTGCGCAAGCCGCCTTGCTGCTGTAGAAGACTTCTTTGCCCCGTTTCGCTGCTTCGGAAAGGTCGCCGTTGGGCAAGCGGAATGGATTCGGTGGTCTCTTCAAAGTTGACAGGAACTCGATCAATGCTTGCTTCTCTTGATCGGTGGGTGGCTCGCCAATCATGGTGGAAGTGATCGACTTGTGCATCGAATCAGTCAAGTTCTTTTGCCAGCCATGCCAGGTCCAGGGAAATGTCTTGGTAACATCGTAAAGCGGCAACACCGTCTTGAGTGTGCCATTGGTCCCATCGTTCATCGTGTCCATCCGTCGAGCGTTGACGCCACCATCCTGGTGACAAGAGTGACAGCTGTACCATTGATCCAAGCTGTATCGCGCGTCGTAGAAAATCTCCATGCCAAGCCTGGCTGCTGTTTTTTCCTTCGGACCACCGAGCTGAATTTCAGATTCGACCTGCTGGGTTTCCAGGTCAACGACTTGCATCGAGTTTCGTAGATAGTTGGCGACGAAAACGGTGCGATGATCGTCGTCGATTCGCATGCCCATTGGACGCCCGCCAACTTCGATCCGATAGAATCGCTCGCGATCGTTTTGCAGCTTGCGATCGATCAAATCACCAGGTCCACCAATGGCGACAAAGGGCAGGTCAGGCAACCGATAAACCAGCAACTCGTGTGTTCCCGAGGACGAGGCAATCAATCGCTTGCCATCGTTGCTGATGACCAAGTCTTGCGGATCAGCCACGGCCTTTCGCGGCACGTCCAAGGAGATCGCTTCACGGTATGCCGGACCATCCAGCCGAACCCGACCGATGCGACTTGCCAAGATCCATCCACGCTGGATGTTCTGAACACTGATTGGGTTGGTGCGATATACCATCCAAGGAAAGTACGCGTACTTGCCATCGGACGACGCCAGCATCTGACCTAGGTTGGTGCCGTTGGCCAGTGGCTCCTCATAGAGTTCTTTGCCGGTCTCCGTATCCAGGACTTTGATGTTGCCGTCTCCGCCGCTACCAACCGCCAGTCGACTGCCATCGGGAGTCAACGTGAGATAGCGAGGCCAGCGGCCACATTCGAAGTGCCGTGTGACCGTTTGCGTTTGCAGATCGACTTCGGCAACCTGAGCAGTCGCCACCAGACCGACGTAAGCTTTTCGACCATCGCTAGAGATCGCGATGCCATGCGGGTCCATTCCTAAATGAATGCTTCCTGTTTTCTTCAGTTTCTGATCGACGATCTGAAGCAAATGCAGCTTGCCGTCCCACTGCGAAGTGACCAGCAGTGTTTTTCCGTCCGGAGTGAATTCGAGATCCACCGGGTATTCGCCGCAGTTCACTTCATCGACCAATTGCCAAGCCGATGCCTGCTTGTGAATCAGCGAAACCGAATTGGAGATTTGGTTGGCGGTGACGATCCATTCCCCATCAGGCGAACGGGCGAGATCAACCGGAGAGCGATCGACACTTGGTGGTGGAGAGCCCGATTGGGCGAGCTCTGCTGCACTGCCAATGCAGGGGGCCCACAGCAGGATACAGACGACGTAAACAACGCAGTTGGATGCCGCTTTTCCTAAGTGTCTGTATTCGATGGGAAGTCCAGCCATCACGCTATTCTACAGGAGAATTGGAATCGAACCGGCGGAACAGTTCCCCGTCCGCCCATCCCAACGTAGCATACCTCCAGCTTTTTTGGCGAACTGTTCGGATCCCCCACCTTTCGGCGGGCCAGTTCTTTACAATTTGCCTCCGGCAGCCACTTCGCGTGGCGTTCACAATTCCCCGTTTCCAAAAGGAAATACCGTGAAGAATCTGTTTGTGCTGAGTCTTGGATTGGTCGTAGCATTCGCAATGAGCAGTGTTGTCACCGCCGATGAAGCGGCCAAGAAACAAGTCAAGAGTGGTCCTCAAAGCGGCGACGCATTGGGACCGTTCACTGTGGTCAAAGTTGCTGGCGCTGAAGACGATGGCGTTGAGGAGGGCAAGAAGCTTTGCTACCGCTGCCGCAACGGTCGCAAGCCACAAGTGATCGTGTTCACCCGTTCAACCGATCCGAAGGTCGCGGAGCTGGTTCAGAAGTTGGGCATGGCGATGGAAGAGAACGCTTCTTCGCAACTTCGCGTGTTCGTGAACCTGCTTGGTGATGACAAAGAAGAGCTTTCCGACGATGCGAAGAAATTCGCTGCTTCTAGCAAAGTCAAAAACGTTCCCTTTGTTGTTCCAAATGAGTTCGAGAACGGTCCAGATGACTACGGCATCAACGCCAAGACTGCTGTGACCATCACCTTGGCGAGCGACCTGAGCGTCAAAGCAAGTCACGCGTTTGCGACTGCTGGCGACATCAATGTCGACTCGGTTCTGAAAGACCTGACCAAGATTCTTGAGTAAACGTTGATCGTTTCGGATCTGAAGTTCAACCGAGAGCTCGGTCTCCAGTCAGGAGGCCGAGCTTTTTTATTGCCTCGACTCCATGAACTTCTTGGTTGCTTCCTGATCCACCCGAATGTAGTGGTCTCGTAGCGGCGGGAAGATCGAACCTTCCGAGGTGTCCAGTCGCAGGAATTCGCCCGCCTTCTTGGGCATGTGGCAATCAACGCAATTGTCGACGATTGATGCTCCTAACGTTTCAGACATGCCACATTTTTCACTCTGGTGGCACTCCAGGCAACGCTGGGAAAACAACTCCATCTTTCCGCGTTCGTTCTGGTGTGGATCATGGCATTCAACGCAGCCCATTTCGGATTGATTGAAGCATTCGCTCTCGGCCAGGCGCCGTAGTTGGTTGCTCGTGTGAACGTTGTTGGATTCGCCCTTCTTTTTGAGGGGCTCGTAATGATCCGAGAACTTATCCCCCGGTCGAAATTGAAAAGCTTTGTCCTTGGGCGAGCTGACGCCGCTGTGGCATTGGCCACACACGTCCAATTGTTGTTGGCGAGTCAGTTTGCTCGGCACGCTGACGAACTTGGATTCCTTTTCTGTCGGATTGGCTTGGTGATATTCGATGTGATCTTTTCCAGGCCCGTGACAACGCTCACAGGAAATGCCAAGGATCAGGGAACTGGGCGTGTAGTGATTCGGTGGCTCACGGAGATCTGCGTAGGTCGTGTGGCATTCCAAGCAGCGAACCGGGATCGGACGCGCGTAGGCTGCGTCGCCATCGACATAGCCTGGGCTGTTGATCCAATCGTCAACGCTGCTCAAGTAGGTGACGTTCATTTGAAACAACTGATCGCCATGCCAATACAAATAGGTTTGCGCCATTTTGGACGAGCCCGTGATCAAATCGAACGGCACTTCAAACTTCCAGTTGTGAAACGCGACCCGCTGGAACAGGCGTTCGTCTCGTTCCAACATCGTGAAGTGGACGTTCGGGTCGACCGTTGCCATGCGATTCTGGTCAGGGGCGAATTTGCCTTTCACGTTGATCGGTAAAGCGGGCAGGCTAGTTCGGTGATGAGCCGTTTCGATAAACGAAGCATGTTTTTGTGGATGGCAACTCTGGCATGCATCGGCGCCGACGAATCCGGGGTTGGGATGGATGGGTTCCAAATCCGCAGGTGGTGGCGTCGGGAGTCGCCCAGGAGCGAACGGAATCTCGACGCCCGCTTTGATTTTCTTATTGCCAACGAACCAGTAAGATTTGTCGGGGCTCGGATGAACCGACAGCGATTCAGGGACTTGCTGCCCTTTGCCATCTCGAGCGAGTGCGTCGAAGTCGACTTTCTCTTGGTCGATCGGCACGTCGTCGGTTTCCGCACGACGGCGGGCTTGTTCCCTGGCGATCCGCTCGGCATCTGCTTCTTCGTTTCCTCCCGATGACAAAATCACGAAGGCCGCGATCGAAACACCGACGATCAGCAATGGAACGAAAAATTTGGAACGCATGGGAGATAAAACTCGTCAATCAAAACTAAGATGCTGGATCATCCCACGATAGCAAGTTACCAGTCAGCCAGTGGCCCACTGGTTGACTGAGTCGCGTATTCGTGCTGAAGGTCACAGAACCCATCGGTCATGCCCGCCAGGTACTCGCCGACCGCCTTTTCGACAGGAATTTGCTCGGCGCGTTTTCGAAATCGCAGCGGAAGCCGATCAGGCTGCTTTGCTAAGAGGTCAAACAGTTCCTGTAAACGCCTGGCTGCTGCATCGCGCACAGGGATCAGTCGCTCGTGGCGATACACGGCATTGAACAGGAACGCCTCTAACTCGGCGCGTTCTTGCCCCAGCGATTCACTGTGCTGGAGTCGCAGACCGGCGTCACTGACTTCGCTCGTGTTCAGTCCTTCCATCACGCGGAGTTGCTCCACCGCGACCTGGAGTAAATCACTGATCTGAAGATCGATCAACTCGTGCACCAAGACTTGACGTAGTTGCAGTGTTGGCAGCACGCCGTGTTTCTGGCGAATGGTGTCCAGCGCGCGTCGGATCACTGCAAGTTGGGACAACTCGTCAATCGAAAGCAATCCCATCTGCAATGCGTCGTCCACGTCATGAGCGTCATAAGCGATTGAGTCCGCGGCATCGACCAACTGAACTTCCAACATAGGAGAACGACCGACGGCAGCCTCTGCCTTGTGAGCCCGAACGTCTTGTCCTGCTAGTGTTTCTCGAGAAAGGTTGAGTCCCGCGAAATCGTTGTAGCGTTGCTCTAACTGTTCAACGATCACCAGAGCGAACTCGTTGTGTGAAAAGCCTCCGACCTGGCTCATGCATTCGCACAGAACATCTTCGCCGCAGTGCCCAAACGGCGGGTGGCCGATGTCGTGCATCAGTGCGAGGCCTTCGGTCAGATCCTCATTCAACCGCAGCACACGGGCCATGGTCCGTGCAACCAGAGCGACCTCGAAGGTGTGTGTCAGACGCGTGCGGTGGTAAATCCCCATTTCGCCGGTAAAGACCTGCATCTTGCCGCTCAATCGGCGAAAGGCGCTGCTGTGCAGAATTCGGTCGCGGTCGCGTGCAAACGGGCCTCGGTAGGAGTGCCCCGACTCGGCGTGCACGCGACCTTCGGAATCGCGACTGTGCATTGCATACGACGCCAACAGCAAGTGTTCGCGATCCGCGTATCGACGCAGGTCGATCATCGGTTCGGATTCAGCCTGATCCAAAATGTTTCCCTTGATTCTCAACCCTTGTCAGATCCTCTACGGTGATAGGTCATCTTACCTCAATGTGTGAATTTCGCCCACACGAATCGACCACGGCTCGTTACCTTTGCCCGCTTCTATACCGAAAAAACGATCGTCTTCAACTGCGTCAAAGCGCGCCCGTTCGAAACGAACCGCGGCAGATGAAATTCGCATTCGTGGCGCTCGCGTTCACAACTTGCAGAACATCGACATCGACATTCCTCGCGATGCTTTGACGGTGATCACAGGCGTCTCGGGAAGCGGCAAGAGCTCTTTGGCGTTTGATACGTTGTACGCCGAAGGGCAGCGGCAGTACATCGATAGCCTTTCTGCGTACGCACGTCAGTTCTTAGATCAGATGCCACGACCGGACGTTGATTCCATCGATGGGTTGGCTCCCACGTTGGCGATCGATCAGAAACCGGGCTCCTCGGGAGTTCGAAGCACGGTCGCGACGGTGACGGAAATTTACGACTACTTGCGATTGCTTTACGCCCGTGCGGGCACACCGCACTGCAACCAATGTGGTTCCGCGATTTCTCAGCAATCGGCGGACGTCATTCACGGTTCCTTGCTGTCTTTGCCAGAGCGAACGAAGCTGGTTGTGATGGCGCCGATGATTCGCGGACGCCGTGGCGAACATCGTGAAGTTTTGGAATCAATTCAGAAAGCCGGTTTGGTGCGGGTTCGCGTGGACGGGGAGGTCTATCAACTGGAAGAAGTGCCGGTCCTTGCACCACGCAAAAACCACACGATCGAAGCGGTGATCGATCGTTTGGCGATTCGGGAAGGCATCGAATCACGGCTACAAGATTCGGTGGACCTAGCCTTGAAGATGGGCTCGGGCTTGATGTCCGCGTTGATCGAAAAGAAGGCGGGGCAATGGAGCGAAGCGATCTACAGCACTTCGATGGCCTGCATTGAGTGCGATACGAGCTTTGAGGAGATTGAACCCCGTACGTTCAGCTTCAACAGTCCCTATGGAGCGTGTCGGACCTGCGATGGGCTTGGACGCGTGGGGGAAGGTGAAGATCAAACCGTTTGCCCAGAGTGCAACGGCGGACGTTTGCGCGGCGAGGCGTTGAAAGTCACCATCAACGGTCTTTCGATCGACAAGCTAACCGCCATGCCACTGAGCGACGCGGCGGTTTGGGTCAAGTCATTGGGAACAGGGTTGTCGAAGTTGCAGGCCAAGGTTGCCGAGCCGATCGAACGCGAAGTTTCGAAGCGGCTGGAGTACCTGCAACGTGTTGGTGTCAGCTATCTGACCTTGGATCGTCCCGCAGATACGCTCAGTGGCGGCGAATTGCAGCGAGTTCGTTTGGCTACCAGCATCGGCAGCGGTCTCGTCGGCGTTTGCTATGTGCTGGACGAACCTTCGATCGGGTTGCACCCAGCCGACCATGACAGGCTGATCGAATGCGTCCGAGACTTGCAGTTGCAGGGAAACACCGTCGTGATCGTTGAGCATGATGAGGCGACCATGCGTGCGGCGGATTTCTTAGTTGACATCGGACCCGGCGCTGGAAGTCATGGCGGTCACGTGATCAGTCTGGGAACCCCCAGCGACGTGGAAGCTGATCCAACCAGCATCACCGGCCAGTACCTCAGCGGAGCAAAGCGAGTCCAGATTCCAGCGCAGCGCCGAACACCGAAGAAGACGCAGTGGATCACTCTGAAGGACGTCTCAACTCACAATCTGAAACACGTCACCGCGAGATTCCCGCTGGGAACTTTGATTGGCGTCAGCGGCGTTTCGGGCAGCGGCAAGAGCTCGTTGATCGATGACACGCTGTATCCAGCGCTGGCGAAGAAGTTGGGGCTGGTGACGTTCAAGCCCGGGCCGCACAAGAGCCTGACGGGGGCCAATCAAATCGACAAACTGATTCCGATCGATCAGGCTCCGATTGGGCGAAGCCCGCGGAGTTGTCCGGCGACCTATGCGGGCGTGTTGGACGAGGTTCGCAAAGTGTTCGCGGCGACAAGGGAGTCCAAGACGCGTGGCTTTTCGGCCAGTCGGTTCAGTTTCAATGCGGCCGCGGGACGATGTGAGTTGTGCAAAGGTCACGGTGTAGAACGCATCGAGATGAATTTCTTGAGCGATCTATTTGTGACGTGTTCACGTTGTGGCGGGAAACGATTCAATCGTCAAACGTTGCAGGTCCGATTCAAAGGAGCGAACGTTGCGGACGTGCTTGGCATGTCGATTGATCAGGCGGCTGAGTTTTTCGAGAACGTGCCTAAAATCCAGCGTTTGCTTCATTCACTTCAAGATGTTGGGTTGGGTTACCTGCACCTTGGACAAGCCAGTACAACCCTGAGCGGTGGTGAGGCCCAGCGAATCAAATTGGGCACCGAACTGGCGCGGGCGTCGACCGGACGCACGTTCTACATGCTGGATGAACCAACGACAGGACTGCATTTTTCAGATGTTGAGCGGCTCGTCCGCGTCCTGCAACGGCTTGTCGATGCGGGCAACACGGTGCTGGTCATCGAACACAATTTCGACCTACTGTCCGCATGTGATTGGATCATCGATCTGGGACCGGAAGGCGGTATCGGCGGTGGGCAGATCCTGGACGAAGGCACTCCCGAACAGGTCGCAGCCAATGCAAATGGCGCGACAGGCCAGTACTTGAAACAGGTCCTCGCCAAGTAGAATACGCGCGCGGTGCTCGTGTTTTTTGAAGCGGAGCTGTTTGCCCGACTCACGCAGCGATGCGGGGATAGGCTTCGTCGTCCGAGGCGTTTGCAGCGTTCATAGCCGCGTGTTGCTGGCTGGCGAAGATGCCAGCTTCCAAGCCCGAGAATGCGAGCAACATGTAAGCGAACAGTTCAGCGTACTCTTCAATCAGTGCTTTCGTCGTTTCAGCTTCGGTAATGTTGCTGATCCCGGACCAAAGGTCGGGACGATCAAAAAACTGGCATACAAAGCACAGATAGATTCCTGCCAAGGCGAATAGCGTGGCTGCAGGTTGTTCCAACAGCCACATCGTTTCCGCCACCAAGCTGCGCCGATACTTGACAAAGGCAGCCGCGACCAAGAGAACCATCGGCAAACCTACTAACACTTTGTAAGCGTCGTCGAACAAGTACGTCTCGAACAGCAGGTCTGCTTCGCGTGCCGCCGCGTAGGTCACGACCGCACCACAAAGAATGATCGTGGCGCGTCCTTTCTGACTTCGATAGGCTGCGTAGAACAGGCCGGTAGCGGCCACAAGAGCGAGAATCACCTGCGTCATCTCAATGGGGCCGTTTTCGGCGCCCATCGTTTGCGCACCGTACGATTGGATCGCAAGAAACACAGCTTGAAACACGACCAGAGTCATGACTCCATAGACAGCGATTCGAAACTGATATGAGCGTAGGATTTCAGCGACGGTGGGAGTTGTAAGTTCGGCTTTCATGCCGGTCTACCTTCGTTTGCAAAAGCAGTTGAGTAGGAGCGTAGGTCAAAAATCGAGTCAGGCAGTCTTCCGTAGATCACTTCCACAGAGGCTTTGGTAAAATCGGTTTTTGGCAATCAATTCATGGTGTTGTCCGCTGTCCGCGACTCGTCCAGCTTCGATGACAATGATGCGATCGGCCATCGCCAAACTGCTTGGTCGATGCGTGATCATCACCCCCGTGCGATCGACCAGGAATTTGGACAGAGCTTGGTGGATCAGGTGTTCGCTTTCCATGTCGATCTGGCTGGTTGCCTCGTCCAGAATCAGGATGTCTGGATTCCGCAGGAAAGCTCGCGCCAACGCGATTCTTTGCATCTGCCCGCCCGACAGTCGCATGCCGTCGACTCCCAAGAGTGTCTGGTAGCCATCCGGCGTTTTGCGTCGGATGAACTCGTCGGCGAAGGCAAGTTTGGCGGCTCGCGCGACCGCATGAGCGTCGGCGCCGGGGCTACCGTAGCGGATGTTGTTTTCGATCGTGTCATCGAACAAGACAGTGCGTTGTGTGACCAGGGCAATTCGTTTGCGTAGGTCACGAATTCGCATTCGATTCAGTGGCACGTCGTCCAGGCATACTTGGCCGGACTGTGGGTCATCAAAGCGACACAGCAGACTCACCAAGGTGCTTTTGCCACTCCCGTTGGGGCCGACAATTGCAACCGTTTCTCCGTGGCGGATTGTTAGGTTTGTGTCACGAAGTACAACTGGACCAGAAGGATACTGATACGCGATGTCTTTGAAATGAATTTGCGAGTGGGGGCGATTCGTGGTCAGTGGTTCGTCGGGATCTTTGACTCGAACAGGTTGATCGATGATTTCATACACACGCGTGGTTGCTGCGATGCCGCGTTGCAGGCCACTCCAAACATCGGACAGCTTGCGAGCAGGATCCGAGGCTCCAATCAGGAAACCAAAGAACATCAAGACTTCGCCAACCGTCAAGGGTTGGACGGTCATGCGAATGCCCAGTAATTCGTTCTGACCATTGACGACCAAGTAGCCGCCCGCCAGGATGGCCATCCCTACCGTCGCCATCCCAAGCATCTCGCTGCTACTACGAGCGAGTGAGTTATAGAAAGCCATCTTCATCGACTTGCGGAAAAAAGCCTGGGTGCCGCGATTGAATTTGGCCCGTTCAAACGCTTGCGTGTTGAAGGCTTTGACGACGCGAATGCCCGCAAAGGAATTGTTCAACAAACCATAAAGTTGGCTCATTTCTTCCATCACGCGGCGACTTGCTCGGCGAATCGCACGGCTCAAGTGATGCATCACGAGTGCGACCAATGGCGTGACCACCATCACCAACAAAAGCAGACGCCAACAGACAAACATTGCACCAGCGAGACAGACCGCCATTTTCAATGGTTCGCGAATCAAACGACCAAGCAAGACCGTGACTCCCCCAGAAACCTGGGCGACATCGTTGGTCAGTCGAGCCGTCAGATCAGCGGAACCGTTGTCTCCAAAGGCGTCCATGTCCAGTTGCAACGCCTTGCGGAAGAAAACTGCACGCAGTTCCACCGACGTCTTCTCTGCAATGTACTGAACCAGCATCAGATTGATCGTAAGGGCAACCAGCTTGATCGCCGTTCCCAGTACCAACAGCCCGACAATCAGTCCCAAGGTTGCAAAAGCGCCTTGGGGAGCATACTGATCGACGTAAGGCTTGGCCAAAACCAAATAGTAGACCGAGTCGTCGAAAACTTTTCGTCGCGCTTGTGCGGCTTCGATTTGAATTTCGATCGCGCGGATTTCTTCGCGGCTTCCGCCCTGTTTCGCTTCGACCAACAGCGCCGTCATGTTACGGATGCTCTGGTCAATCTTGGCGGTCTCTTCTCCGGCGGCGTCGATCTTTTTCTTCGTGTAGGAAGGCAAGCCATCCCCTTTGAAGACGACTTCGACCAACGGTCCCAAAGTGCCGATGTTCGCGCCCCAGAGCCCCGCGATCACCAATGAGCTGATCAGAATTCCAGCGATTGCCCCTTTCTTGCGGGCAGCTATTCGAAGTACGCGAGCAAAATTCTTCATCAGAAAACAGTCATCCTTGACGTATTCTCGAGATTCTCTGGTGAGTGATTACCCGCGTCTTGTAGCGAAGTCTGGAGTCGCTAGCCAGCCGAATTCGATCGACACAAACCGATTGCAAGCAACACAGGAGTCCAAAGGGCTCGTTCTAATTTTGCCCATCTTGTTCATGCTTGCCTTCAAACCGTCCGCATCAACGCCCCCAGCTATCTTTCGGCTGAGTTCTTGTGCTGGCGACGGCATTGCTGAATTCTGATGAAACTTCGACAAAGTCCAGCCATTCCCAAGATATTTTGAGCCTAGAGACAAGACGGCGACGCAGTCGTCGAATAAAACGGATGCAAGCATTCCATCGAACGAAAAACAGCGTGAGTTTGTCTATGAGTCTTCGTCACCTTCCCAAATTCCTTGTCTTCTCAGCAAGCATTTGCTTGCTGTGCGGCATTTCTGCCCCGATCGCGCGGGCCGCCGACGATGAAAAAGAGACACCGGGAGCACCGAGGCTGCTTCCCGAGGATGCGTTGGCTTACATTCGGATTGATGATGTAGACCAACTGCGAGAGGATTTTGGGACGTCTTCGGTAGGCCGAATGATGGCGGATCCAAAGCTGAAGCCACTGGCGGGCGACTTTTATCAAATCCTGGCCGAGCTATTCGAGCAAGTTGGGAGCCAGCTTGGAATTTCGCTCGACGAGCTATTGGCGATTCCCAGTGGGCAGGTCGCGATCGCCGCAATGCCCGGCAACATTTCCGAGCGTGAAGAGGAGATGATCGAAGAGGATGCGGAGGACGACGAGTCCGATGAGGCGATCCGCCGCAGGATCGCCAAGAAGCGTCGGCAGCAGAATTCGATTGGCGGATTGTTCATGGTGGATGCAGGAAAGAACATCGACAGGCTGATGTCTTTGATCGAACAGATTGAAGGAAAGATGGTCGAGCAAGGTTACGTACGGCGAACATCAAAAATTGAAAAGACGACGCTGGTTCGCTTGCTGCCGCCTCGCTCGGGACGACCAGAAATCGAGTATTTTGAGCTTGAGGGCACAGCGGTGCTGGGGATCGGCCACAAGACAGCCGAGAAGGCATTGGATCAGTGGTTGAAGCGAAGCGAAGATTCGTCGCTGGCCGATCGCAATGACTTTACATCGGTAATGTCTCGATGCGTTGGCGCCGAAGAGACTCGTCCGCAAGTGACGTTCTTCTTGGACCCGTATCATTTCGTGGAAAGAATGGTCAAACGCGGAGGTGCCGCTGCATTCGTTTGGCCGATCATCGAAGAACTGGGCATTGGAAAGATCCGCGGCGTCGGCGGAAGCGTCTTCAGTGGCGGCGAGTTCTTCGAGGACATCTCGCATCTGCACGTGTTGATTGATCCACCCCGCGATGGATTCTTCGGCGTTTTACGTCCTGAGACCGGCGATTCGACTCCGCCCAACTGGGTTCCAGCTGAAGTCAGCGGTTACACATCGATTCATTGGGACTTTCCAACGACGTACGACAATTTCGACAAGGTGCTGGGGAAATTCCAAGGCCCAGAGCCGTTGAAACGATTTGTGGAAGAGCCAATGCAAAAGGCGATTGATGTTTCGATTCGGGACGAGGTCATTGCGAAGTTGAGTGGCCACTACGTCAGTTGCCGTTGGTTGGAACCGCCAGTTCGGTTGAATAGCCAAACGCAATTGCATGCTTTTGAAGTCACCGACGCGCTGGCAGCAAAGGACGTGATTGCGAGAATTCGCCAACGCCGGCCTGAGGACTTGAAGCCCGAAACGATTAGCGGCAAGGTTGTTTACTTCGCCAAGGCCCCCCGCAAAATGCCTCAGGGTCTACGTGCTCCCGAGCCCAACATCACCGTGATCGGAGACTGGGTGATCTTCACCGACAGTCGAAAGTTCACCGAGCGTGTGCTGCGAGCGAGCAGTGACTCGATTCCCCGTTTGGTGACGGTTCCCGAATACGAACTGGTCAGCAGCGAGTTGGGTGGAAAGCTGGATGGAGAGACCCCGTTCTTGGTTTCGTTCATGCGAAGTTCGGACTACATCCGCCAGATCTATGATTTGGCGCAGTCGTCCGACACTCGCAGATTCCTCAAGGGAGCTAGCGAAAGCAATCCGTTCGCTGGCAAGATGATTGAAATGCTGGAGCGAAATGAAATGCCAGCCTTCGAGAAGTTCGAAAAGTATTTCGCCCCCAGCGGATCGTTCGCCTATGACGAGCCATCGGGAATGCACCTCGGATCCTTCACGTTGAAGGCAGATGACTAGGGGCGGTGCTATGGAAGCCCGGCGGGGGAAATCTTGCCGTGCCTACCGATCGAAGGTCGATTTGTTCCGCAGCATGTGGTGGTAGTGCTGGGCGAAACGGTGAGACTCGTCGCGGACGTACTGCAGCAACCGCAGTGCGTAGGCGTTGCGACTGAGGCGAATTGATTCAGATTCGCCGGGTCGAAAGATCTCTTCTTCTTTCTTTGCCAAGGAGATCACTGTTGGTGGAGTGATTTCTTGATCGCGAAATGCCGCCATCGCGGCATTCAGTTGTCCTTTGCCACCGTCGATCAGCAGGATGTCGGGGAACGCATCGCCGTCATTACTCAGTCGTCGAAAGCGACGCGAAACGACTTCGTAGATACTGCGGTAGTCATCGATGCCAGCGACGTCTTGGATGCGAAATCGCCGGTAGCCTGGTTTGAACGGGAGCCCGTCGATGAATTGCACCAGGCTGGCAACAGTTTCACCGCCACCGAGGTGAGCGATATCGACGCCTTCAATCACTCGCGGAGTCTCATCCAACCCCAAGACCTTTCGTAGTCCGGCCAGTCCTTTCTTGGGGTCGATGTAGAAAACTTCAGGCTGCTCGTGTGTGTCCAGTTCACCGCGTTCATCCAAACGCTCGAGCATGTTGATTTCGTCGCGCAAGACGGCTGCTCGCTCGTAGTCCATCTGCTTGCTGGCTTCCAGCATCTCGCCCTGCATCTCTTTCAGCAATCGCTTTTTGCCGCCTTCCAAGAACGTTTGCAGACGCTGGATGTCTCGCCGGTATTCCTCTTTTCCAATCCGCAGATTGCAGGGTGCAGAACACTGGTCGATGCTGGCCAGGAGGCATGGCCGAAACCATTTCCATCGTTCATCTGATTCACTGATGTCCAGAGAGCAGGTGCGAAACTTGAAAATTCGCTGCAGCACTTGGATTGCACCACGGAGGGCTCCCGCGCTTGCGAACGGACCATACAGTTTGACTCCCTTGCGCGGCTCCCGAGTTACCTCCACTCGCGGAAACTCCTCACGCGTGGTGATCATCAAGTAAGGAAACGTCTTGTCGTCTTTGAGGTCTTTGTTGTTTTTTGGTTGAATGTCTTTGATCAACCGCGATTCCATCAGGAGCGCATCGACTTCGCTCTCACAGTCCATATGATCAATGTCAGCGATCTCGCCAATCCAAGTTGACGTGCGCTGATCTTCAGCGGCAGCCTTTAAGAAATAGCTGCCAGCGCGACTGCGAAGATTCTTCGCTTTGCCGACGTAGATCACTCGACCTGCGATATCCTTCATCAGATAAACGCCGGGAGTTTGCGGAAAAGACTTCACCTTTTCCGCGGCATGGGCAAACCCCAGCTCCACATCGTCGCCACCAGCTTCGGGATTCGTTTCGTCCATGTCCTTGGACCGGTGGCTCGAGTGGAGGGTGAGGGATGGTTAGTTGTCTGATTCGATTTTCTTCAAACGCTCGTTCAAGCGTCGGATCTGTTCGCGAATCGCCTCGGCGTCATCAACGTCGCTGTCGGCAACCGGCTTGGCGTCCTTCTCTGGTGTTGGTGCTCGCAGTTCGGTGATCTCGTCAGTGGGCAAGTCTAAGAAAGAATCAAGGGAACCTTTCTTCTTGGGTTGATCCGTCTTGCTGGTTTCCTTCCGCAACCCGTCCAACTTGCGTTGTATTTCGGATTCATAACCAACCGGTTTGACGGGTTCGTCGTCACCAAAGGCCATTTCGTCCTCGATTTGCTCGGTTTCCTGTGCCGCGGTGGCCTTGCTGGATCCGAACAGGCCGCCAAGCGCCGATCCGACGCCACTCAGAAGTGAGCTTGGTTCCTGCTTGGCTTTGGCAGGTGCATCCGCTTTCGCGATGTTTCCGGGGTCGGTGAATTTGATGTCCGTCGAAATCAGTTTTCCTTCGCGAACGACTTGGAGCATCACTTCATCTCCAGCGCCATGGTTGGCAATTTCGCGATCATAGGAGGCCTGGCTGATCAGAATTTTTCCATCTACCGAGATCACTCGATCGCCGGGTTTCAGCCCCGCGGCGGCGGCTGGCGAATTAGTAGCGACTTCTTGGACAATCACTCCTCGGACGCCTCGCTTCTCTTCGACATCCAACCCAAGGTCAAATTGACCACCTGTTGCGGCGGTGGCCGTGATTGGGGCTTTGGCTGATTGAGTTGTCGCGGCAACTTGCTTGCTGATCAACGGCAGCATCAGTGCTTCGGTGGTACGTCCTCGCACAATCCGTGCACGTACCTGATTGCTGGTAGCACCGTTGATGGCTTTTGCGATCGCGGCGACCGTTGGCGTCGAGTTGCCGTTCACCGCAACGATCACGTCATCCAGTTTCAGCCCTGCTTGCTGGCACTCAGAGTGCTCACGAAAGCGAACCACGCGAAGGCCTGGTACACCATTGTTGCTCTCCAACACTTCGATGCCGAGTGTCGGCTGGTTCAGACTGGGCTCGGAGATGCGTGAAATTGGCGTTCCAGTGATTTCGGCAACCGGACTTGGGATCGGGGTCGCATCCAAGTTGCGGCGGTTCGCTGAATTGGTCGCGGGAGCCGGCTTCTCTGCCTGGGCTGGTTTTGCAGGCGTTGGCCTCGTGCCGGGAGATGACAAAATCGAACCGCCGAACGATTTCGATTCCGCCGATGCCCCGGGGGCGGTCCGGCTCAGATTTGGCGCCGCTGGGTTCACGAGTCTTGGGTTAGGTGTCTGCCCAGGCACTGCTTTTGCAGTCGCTGAATTCGGATTCTGTCGCGAAGCACTTGGATCAGTCGCTGCCCCCGGTCGAGCTTGGTTTGCTTTGGACTGATTCGGATTGATTGGTGCTGCTAAGGTTGGTCCACCAGGACGCTGGCCAGGTTTCACCGGCGAAACACGCTGGAGTTGAACGGGTGATCGACCGTTGGATGCGTTTGACGCAGCCGGACGCTGAGTCTGAGCTGGGCGTTGTGCCTGGGGCTGCCGCGTTTGTGGCTGCGGTTGAGGAGCCCGCGATTGAACACGGTCACGAATTCGTCGCAACAAGCCCTGAGCGTTCGTATCGTTGGAGTCGACGATTAGGAATGATGTGGCAACTAGGAAAGCCACGCCAAGAAGGCTGAGTCGGCGAAACATCAGGAGGTTTTCCGTTTGGAACGAGTGATCAGGACGCCCTCGCAGCGGGGAGGACTAAGTCAGAGGAACTCAGGGGCGTATGCTCACTGAGGGGCTCCATATGATAGGGGCAAACAGATCGAAAGAAAAACCGGCGAAGCCAAGAAAAATACGGTATTTTGAGGTTTGGAGACATCGAATTGACGACATTTCAAACGAACATCGTCCCACTAAAACAGCTAGAAATCGTGCTGCCCGGATTGCTCAGCAATTTGCCCATCGCGCGGGCTCAGATTGCGATTGATCAATTGCGAGGTGCGATCGAGACCGACAGTGGAAAACGAGTGTTGCTGTTGTTCACGTGCGAAGAAGGCAATCAGACGCCCGTAGCGGCGGCAGTTGCCATCCAACAACCGAGTCACAGCGAGACACCTAGTGACATGGCGACGGTGATTCACGCCGGTGGCCTGGCCCCATCCAGCCTGCCAGCAGCCGCGATCGCGTCGCTTCGCAGTGCTCTTGCCTCCGAGTTCTCCAGACGGGGAGTTCGTTTTGTTCAGTGGGCCACCGAGTTGGTCGGCACCGAAGCCGGACTGCCGATTGCGAATTGGTGCCAAGGGCTCGGTTTTCAGCCACTGGGGAACCTGGACTACATGACGGCCGCGGACGACGAGTCAAGCCAGGTGGTCAGTGATGCCCAACTGCGGTTCCGTGGCATCGATCCATCGGATCGCGACGCTCTCCAGTCATTCGCTGAGTTGATTGAGCAGACTTACACCCAGACGCAGGATTGCCCTGGGCTGAACGAGTTTCGGAGCGCTGCAGAGACGCTGGAGGGCTACCAAAACTCGAACGCTTTCGCTCCCGAATGGTGGTTTGTCGTTTCAGACTCGAAGAATCATTCGCTGGGAGCGCTGATCTTGGGTTTTCATCAGCCCGCTTCCACGCAATCCGATGCCCAGGGAATTGTTGAGATCGTTTACATGGGGGTCGCTCCGCAGGCACGCGGGAGATCTTTGGGGCGGCAATTGGTTGCCCATGCGTTCCGGTTGGCCAAGCAAGGCAACGCGAGCCGAGTGATCTTGGCGGTCGATCAACAGAATTCGAGAGCTCGATCGATTTACAAAGAATTCGGCTTTCAAACCATGCTGACCGAATCGGTCTGGGCGCGATCGATCGACGACGGCGGCGACAGCCCCCGGCTGCGTTAGGGCAGGAATTCGGGAATCCGGAAGCTAGCCCCGCAAACTTCGTAGCAATGAATCTTGGTCCAACCAGCCAGCTTTTGCGGCTCAACGTTGCCTGTCATTTTTGACGAGCAAAACGGAACTTCGCGAACAACGTCGTCGTAACGTATGGGTGCTCAACGAGTTACTGATCGGCTCAGCGAACGGATACCGTCGCTGACAATTCCTGCCAACAGTTTATCCACGAGACCGCAAACTCGCGGATCGATCGAGCTGACGTCTCCGTGCCCCTCAAAACCCAGATTTTCACGTCAATTTGCCAACCTGAAAGAGAACGTGAAATGAAAGTTGGCGTTCTGTGAAGAACAGCATTTGACTTGAATGATAGCAACCCTAGAATCTTGCCTCTCACCTAGTTGAAAGCAGTTCGACGAAAGTGAGGAAACGAGTTTTGGGAGGCCGCGTTGCCGCCCAGCGGAGCTAGGTTGGCGACCAATTCAATGCCAACGCTTCGGTGGTTCTCTCAGGATTCTAGGTCGACCAAGTTCGCGTGAACTTATCCACTTTGGTCGATTTTTTAGCTGGTCTGCGAAACATCCATGATGGAGGATTGCGCTACCCGTATGTCTGCACCGCATGGCTGCAACGATGACATGGCTGTCGTCGACTCATTCAAGGAGGCGTTGAAACAACGCATTGGTGCAGAACGTTACCAGATGTGGTTCGCGCATGGAGTTCAATTCGCTATCGACTCGGAGTCATCCGAAGGCGACTCGATCCATCACGGCACCATCATCGTTTCGGTTCGAGGCCAGTTCGCGATGGAGCGTTTGCAGAAGAACTTTCTGCAAGAGCTTCGCGGTGCCGCCATGCAAGCCTGTGGTTCTCCGATGGACATCCGCATCACGTTGGATGAGCACAAGGCAGAGCAGATTGAGCTTCCACTGGCTGACCCGGATAGCGAAGCACCTTCCAAGCCATCGCCGCCAAGACGGACAGTCGCCAAGAAACGTTCCGACTCGCGTCCGCGGCGTCGCAACGCGCAGTCTTTGCAATCGTTGGTTTCTGGTGGTGCTGGTCGACATCGCCAGACAGCCAAGCCAGTCGTCCAGACTCAACAACTTGAGTTGCCAATCGCGGCGAGTCAGCAGTCAAACGTACCGTCCAGTAGCGAGCCTGCCGAGACGAGCAAGCCGACAGGTCCGGTAACGCCGCGTTCGCAGATGACTGCGAGCAGTTTTGTTGTCGGATCATCGAATCAGTTAGCGAACACGGCGCTGTCGATGGTCTGTCAAAACCCAGCGGTGGCCAGTCCTTTGTTCGTCTCTGGCCCAACCGGAACGGGCAAGACGCATATTTTGACCGCGATCGCCCAACAGTTTCGCACTCGCCATCGCATGCGTCGTGTGATTCACTTGTCCGCCGAACAATTCACCAACGACTTCATCAGTAGTGTTGGTAACAGTGGCATCACCGCCTTCCGCCGTCGCTACCGCGAAGTGGACGCCCTGCTGATCGATGACGTTCAGTTCTTGGGTGCCAAGCAAGCGACGCTTCGGGAAATGCTGTACACCGTTGAAACCTTGTTGGCCGCTGGGCGACCGTTGGTATTCTCAGGTTTGCAGTCGCCAACGGATATCAGTGGTTTGTCACGCGAGTTGGCTGGACGTTTGGCGGCTGGATTGGTGTGTCCGATTCAACCTCTCGATCCCAGTACTCGCAAGGCATTGTTGACTCGCTGGATCGAGGCGAAGTGTCCTTTCGAGTTGCCCGAGTCGATGGTCGATCAATTGGTCCCGATTCTTTCGGGTGATGGCCGAGTCATCAGTGGCGTCGTGAATCTGATCAACACTCTTCAGCGAATGAATGGCCGTGTGCCTTCGATGGACGAATTGAGGTTGTTCGGTGGCGAGTTGCTGCGAGCGTCCAAACCGGTCGCGACGTTGGCAGTGATCGAGTCAGCCGTTTGTGAAGCCTTCCACTTGCCGACAGACACGCTTCGCGCCAAGTCACAGACGCGGGCGGTTACCGAGCCCCGCATGTTGGCGATGTATCTGTCGCGTCAATTGACGTCTTCGGCCTACGCCGAGATCGCCCGCCACTTTGGTGGGAAGTCGCACAGTACAGCCATCACTGCCGAGAAAAATGTCAAAGCTTGGTTGGATAAGGGCAAGTCGATTGGTCGCGGTCACGCGTCCATGTCGGCTCAAGAGGCCATCGCTCGAATCGAAAGTCTGCTCAGGACCGGCTAAAAAGCGGTTGTTGGAGAGCGGATTCGAGTAGCGGTTGCAGAGCCGGGCTGACGTTGACAGATTAGAGGCTTCAACTCTCGAACGTGGCAACCGTTTCGGTCCCCGATCACATCCGCGATATCCCATCAACACAACCTTCCACGGATCGGAACATGATTTCAGAAGACAAAGATTTTCGACGCAAAAAGAAGAAAAAGAAAGAACCATCGGCTGCTGAGATTTTACAGCGACAACCGCCTTTCGATTTGGAAGCGGAAATGGGGGTCTTGGGCAGCATCTTGCTGTTGCCCGAAGTCAGTGATGATTTAGCATCCTTGCGGGCCGATGATTTTTACGACGATTCCAATCGTAAAATCTACGACGCCATGCGCGAGATGTATGACTCGGGTGAGAAGATCGATGTCACACTGCTGGTGGCCCGGTTGCGCACAGCCGGCGAGTATGAGAAAGTCGGGGGTGCTGCGTACTTGGCGAAGCTGTCTGCATCGGTGCCCAATGCGGCACACGCGGTCTACTACGCAAACATCGTTGCCGAGAAAGCTGTCTTTCGGCGACTGATCGAGTCGAGCACTGAAATTCTTCGTGATGCTTACGACCAAACGTCGACTGGCAAAGAACTGTGCGCTCAAGCAGAGCAGAAAGTCTTTGCGATCATGGATGGTCGTTCGTCGCAATCGGTGCATGCGATCAATGATGTGCTGCATCAGGCGATGGATCGAATGGAAGCCCGCTTGCGCGGCGACCATGTGGACGGAGGTGCGGAAACCGGTTTGACTCAGTTTGATGAAATGACCGGCGGATTGCACAACGGTGAGCTGATCATCTTGGCGGCTCGTCCTTCGATGGGGAAAACCGCACTCGCGATGAACATTGGCGAGCATGTCGCCATCGAGCAAGGCGCACCAGTCCTGTTCGTTTCGTTGGAAATGTCTGGGATCGAATTGGCAGACCGAATGCTCTGTTCGCTCGCTCGTGTCAACGGTCACCGACTCCGTAACGGTACGATCAGTCCAGACGATCGCGAACGTCTGATCAAGAAAGCCAACGAGATTAGCCAAGCGCCGTTGTTCGTCGATGACTCGCCGAGTCGAACCGTCAGTGAGATTGCCGCGGCCGCGCGACGAATCAAACGCCGCAGCGGTAAGTTGGGCCTGATCGTGATCGACTACCTCCAGTTGATCGACCCTGATAACTCGCGTGATCCGCGACAGGAGCAGGTCGCAAAGATCGCTCGTCGCTTGAAAGGTGTGTCGCGTGAACTGGAAGTGCCACTGCTGTGTTTGTCACAGTTGAATCGACAAGCCGAGGACAGCAAGGATCACCGACCGAAACTAAGTCACCTGCGTGAGTCGGGTGCGATCGAGCAGGATGCCGACGTGGTGATGTTTGTGCATCGTGAAGAGTACTATCATCGCGGCGACGACAAAGCGCAGTTCGCGGGGCAAGCGGAGATCATCATTTCCAAGCAGCGTAACGGTCCAATCGGCGACGTCGAGCTGACTTGGGAAGCCGAGTTCACCAAGTTCAGTGACCGAGCGCCAGAGCGTCACAGTGAATTCGACGACTACGCCGAATTCACGAGCCCCGGAGGCTTTTAGTCGTCGCCAACGTGGCTGAGGCTTCCAGCCGCAGTGTGGCATGGCTTCACGGCACGGCATGGCTTCACGGTTTGCTGCGGCTGGAAGCCTCAGCCACGGACCCCTACGCGGTCCGGCTTTTTATTTGCCCGTGAGTTAAGTGCGGATGGTCGCCAGGACCTGTCCTGTGGCGACTTGGTCGCCAACCTTGAAGCGGATTTCGTCGATCGTTCCGCTGACCGGTGAGGGGACTTCCATCTCCATTTTCATCGCTTCGAGGATCAAGATCGCATCCCCTTCTTTCACGGAATCGCCTGCTTGCAGGATCTGCTTGTAGACAGCACCTGGCATTTGCGACTGAACTTCTGTCATCGCTCCGCCCGAGCTGTCACCGCTGGCTGGCTTGGCGGAGTCGCCCGACGAATGGGGTTTGATTCCCACGCGGTAGACTTTGCCGTCGACCGTCGCCATGTTGCCCTCGAAAGCCATGAAGACTTCCTTGCCGTTGACTGTCACCAAGTACTCGGATGGGCCGTCAGAAGGAGGTGCGGTTGCCGCTGCTGCTGGCTCGGTCTGAGACTTGTCGATTTTGCGGACACCGACTTCGGCTTCGCCCTTCAGGAATCGAATTCCTTTTTCCTTGCAGGCGGCTGCAATGAAAATGTTCTCGTCGGTGACAGGTAGGCCGGCTGCTTCCAAAGCTGCGGTCGCAGGCTTGATGCCTTTCTCTGGATCCTCGTCGTTCATCTCGAGGACTGGTCGTGTGGTTGGCTCCAGCCCGAGCTGCTCTTTGGCCAAGTCGATGACTTCTTGAGCGGGTGGGACCGGGGTTTTACCAAAGTAGCCCAGCACCATTTTTCCGTAGGGTTCGGCGATCTTCTTCCAGGGGCCAAACATCACGTTGTTGAACGCTTGCTGAAAATAGAACTGCGATACCGGTGTGACGGAAGTTCCGTAGCCACCTTTGCGGACGACATCGCCCATCGCCATGATGATCTCGGGATACTTTTCCATGATGTTGTTGTCGCGCAGCATCTGCGTGTTCGCGGTCAACGCTCCGCCCGGCATCGGGCTCCATGGAATCAAGGGCTCGACGGCGGTTGCTTCGGGCGGCAAGAAGTAATCGCTCATGCAGTCCTTGAAGACTTCCTCTGCCTCGCGAACTTTTTCGACATCCACGTCGAGTTCAAAATCGGTGCCACGGAGTGCGTGCCACATCACCAGCACGTCGGGTTGGCAGGTTCCACCACTGCAGGGAGCCATCGACAAGTCAATCGCATCTGCACCCGCTTCCAAGGCAGCCTTGTTGGCAAGCACGCTGACGCCGGCCGTTTCGTGGGTATGGAAGTGAATGAAGGTTTCAGGAGGCACGATCTTGCGAGCCTCCAGAATCGTTTCAAAGACCTTCGACGGCGTCGCGGTTCCCGAAGCATCTTTGAAGCAAATCGCGTCGAAGGGGATTCCCGCATCCAGGATTTGTTTCAAGGTTGAAACGTAGAAATCAGCATCGTGGGCACCGGTGCAGCCCGGCGGCAACTCCATCAGCGTGACGCAGACTTGGTGTTTCAGGCCTGCGTCAACGATGCATTGACCGCTGTAGATCAGGTTGTTGACGTCGTTGAGAGCGTCGAAGTTGCGGATGGTGGTCATGCCGTGTTTCTTGAACAGATCGGCATGCAGCTTGACGATGTCGCTGGACTGCGAGTCCAAGCCAACAACGTTGACGCCACGCGCGAGCGTTTGCAGGTTTGCGTCAGGCCCAGCGGTTTCGCGAAACGCGTCCATCATGTCGAACGCGTCTTCGTTGCAGTAGAAATACAACGATTGGAAGCGAGCGCCACCGCCAGCCTCGAACCAGGTCATGCCTGCGTCACGAGCGGCCTCGACAGCCGGCAAGAAATCTTTGGTAAACACACGGGCGCCGAAGACGGACTGGAAGCCGTCGCGGAACGCGGTGCACATGAAATTGACTTTCTTCTTCGCCACTTTTCAGTTCCAGTTGTTAAGTCAATACCGACCAAAGGACGCCGGCAGCAATTGCTGACCCGATGACACCAGCTACGTTGGGCGCCATCGCATGCATCAGCAAGAAATTGTGGGGGTCTTCCTGTTGGCCGACCATTTGAACGACACGTGCTGAATCGGGGACAGCCGAAACACCGGCAGCACCAACCAGCGGGTTGATTTTGTCTGTCAGAAACAGGTTCATGAACTTTGCAAACAGCACGCCGCCGGCGGTCGCGATTGCGAAAGCAAGAGCGCCCAAACAGAAGATCAACATCGATTGCTTGGTCAGGAAGGTGTCAGCCTGAGTGCTGGCGCCGACGGCGAAACCAAGCAGAATTGTGACGATGTCGATCATTGCTGATCGAGCGGTACGAGCGAGACGCTCGGTGACCATGCTCTCTTTCAACAGATTGCCGAAGAACAGCATGCCCAGCAACACAATCGCTCCTGGCGCGATCATCGTTGAAATCAAGAACGCTGCGATTGGGAAGATCATCTTTTCGCGTTTCGACACTGCTCGCGGTGGGCTCATCCGAATCAATCGTTCTTCGCGACTTGTCAGCAGCCTCATGATTGGTGGCTGAATGACCGGGACGAGGGCCATGTAGGAGTAGGCGGCGATGGCAATCGGCCCCAGCAATTGAGGAGCAAGCTTGGACGCCAGGAAGATCGCGGTGGGGCCATCTGCACCACCGATGATTCCGATCGCGCCAGCTTCGTTCAGGTTGAAGCCCAATGCGATTGCGCCCAGGAAGGTGAGGAACACGCCAATTTGTGCGGCCGCGCCTAGCAGGACGAGTTTCGGATTCGACAGCATCGTCGAAAAATCGGTCATCGCACCGATGCCAAGGAAAATCAGCGGGGGATAAACACCCTGGCTGACACCAAAGTACAGGTAGTTCAAGACGCTGCCCTGGTCGTAGACGCTCAGGGACATGCCTTCGACGGCTGGGATGTTGCCGACGATGGCACCCATGCCGATGGGGACCAGCAGTAGTGGTTCGTAGTCTTTTCGAATGGCCAAGGTGATGAACACGATTCCAACCAGAATCATGATCAGGTTGTATGGCGTCATCGCCACAAACCCAGTCGTCATCAAAAATTCGTAAAAAACATCCATCAGATTTTCAACCGTTCGTTAGCTCTTGGAGGATTTTTCACTCGCAAGCTGCTTCTGCAGTTCGGTATGCAGGACAAAACCGATCGCTGCCAACGTAGCGCCATCGTCAGGAACAAGACTTTCAGGGTGACTGACGACCGTGCCAGGACTGGCATGCGCCTCGTCGACCTCGGGAATGAAGACCGCGACCCACGCCAAGACTTTCGGCAACGAGGCGATGAAAAGACTGATCATGATCAAGGCGATGAAGACGATCAGCAGGCCTGCGACCGCGATTGCAATGCCATCGGCCATGCCGCCTTTGGACGGATCCAGCACTGCATTCTCCGCCACCGCTTGGGCTGTGATCAAACTTGGAGTCGCCGCCATGGTTGATTGATAGGTGGGGAGGATGAAGGGAAAGGATGGAACCGCAGAAGAATATCGGATCGTCGCCAAACAATCATCCCCATGCAGGGAGACTTCTGCTCCAAATCAGCAGGAAAGTTGACGTCCTACTATCGACGAAGAAACCAGATTGTAGTCACCGGAATCGGCGC
>JBGCGI010000273.1:0-3066 GCA_045110715.1 Rubripirellula sp. | reverse complement strand
CTGGACAAGTCGGCGAGCAAGTCTGGTTCGGGCATCAAACTGGATGACTTGCTCGCTCGGTTGGGGCAGAACCCCGCTGTTTGGTCGGAGTCTGCTTGGGAATCATTCTCGCTGCACGTTCTATGGCGAATTTGTCTCCGTGGCGTGAATGCCATTCCTTTGCATGCCAAGCGTTGCTCATTCATCCGTCCGCGTGACCTGCTGCTACAGGCGACTGGCCAAGATATCGATCGGGATGTTCACGAGATCTTGATTCGATTCTGTGCTGCTTTTGTCGATCAGGGCTATTCGGATTGGCTGCTGCCAAATCGCGACAAAGGCTTTTTTGAGGCGTTCTTGTCTTTGTATTCAACGAAGTTCCGCGGTAGTGATCGTTGGCTGCATCGATTGCCAGAGGAACTCGCGGACCTTGGCAGACGTGGCCTGTCAGCCGAGCATTCGATCGATCTATCTCTAAAGGAAATCGGCATCGCCGAAGTCGACCGTGAAGAGTTTGTGACGCAGTCGCTGCTTGCGCTTGGTGGCTGGGCTGGAATGATCTGGCAGCTTGAAACTGGCATGGACTGGGTCGTGCATTCGATCCCCAAGGGCTCGCTGATCGGCATGCTTGCCGTACAGTTGATTCTTGAAAGACACGCGATTCGGAATCTGGGAGCGGACGAGTTCGGGGAAGCCAACTCGATCCCAAACATACTTCAGTCCGCCCGCGAAAAGGTCGCTGCTCCAGCGTCCCTGAATCTCGAAAGACGTGCGTTTCTGTTGTTCCAGGTCGCGCAGATGCTGGGCTGGACTCCTTTGGAATTGCTTCAACTCTCTCAGTTACAGTGGCTTGAATTGAGCAACGAACTGGAGGGCTTCACGGAACTCCACCGGCGTCGCATCTTTCATGAAGCGTATGAACGCCAATACCGTCACGCCGCGCTAGATGCATTTGCGGCTCACGCGGAGAGCCGACGGGAAATCCTACCGACCTGGTTCAAACGCCCGGACTTTCAAATCGTCACCTGCATTGACGATCGTGAGGAATCGTTTCGGCGTCACCTGGAAGAGGTCCAACCTCGTTGCCAAACCTATGGAGCGGCGGGCTTCTTTGCTGTCGCGATCTACTACCGAGGAGCCGCAGACGGATTCTATAAGCCCTTGTGTCCTGGGGTCATCACTCCCGACCATTATGTTCAGGAAGATGTCGGCTACACGTTCGAGGGCGTGCATCGAGGCAGAGCTCAGTTGCGTCGACGTCTTGGGCTGGCAAGTCGCGCTTTTCATACGCGAAGCCGGACCTTCTTAGGCGGGATCTTTGCTGGAATCACAGGATCGCTAGCGACCGTTCCCTTGGTAGCCCGTGTCTTGTTCCCGCACTTGACCGCTCGGATTCGTCGACGATTCAGTTCGCTGCTGCGGCCCCCACCAGTAACGCGTTTGCAATTGGAACGATACGAAGAGGATCCCGGTCCGGACAACGGTCAAATCGGATATTCGACGAACGAGATGGCTGGTGTAGTCGTTCGTTTGCTCCAGGACATGGGCTTGATCAAGACCGAGGACTTCTCGCGATTATTCATCGTCTGCGGCCACGGTTCTTCCAGTTTGAACAACCCCCACGAATCGGCCTACTGCTGTGGAGCTTGCGCTGGAAAGCGGGGTGGCCCCAATGCTCGCTCGTTTGCACAAATGGCCAACGACTGGCGCGTGCGGGCATTGGTTTCCGAGCAGGGCATCGACATTCCTAGCGACACGGTCTTTGTGGGCGCTTACCACAATACGTGCGATGATTCTGTCGTGTTCTATGATCTCGATCGATTGCCCACATCGCATCGCGATGACTTTGAGTCTGCACGTACATCGGTTGAAGAAGCTCGCCGTCGCAATGCGAAGGAACGCTGCCGTCGATTCGTGTCGGCACCACTCGCGATCTCGACCAAAGACGCTTTGCGGCATGTCGAAGCTCGGTCGCAGGATATTTCGCAGGCTCGACCTGAATACAATCACGCAACGAATGCGTTGTGTGTTGTCGGTCGGCGCGATTGGTCGCGCGGACTGTTCCTAGATCGGCGTGCCTTCTTGACGTCTTACGATCCACGGCACGACGACCAGCAGCATTCGATCCTCTTGCGGATTCTGTCAGCCGCGATTCCCGTCTGTGCTGGAATCAACCTCGAATACTATTTCTCGTGCGTCGATTACGCGACCTACGGTTCCGGCTCGAAACTGCCACACAACATTGTTTCACTTTTGGGGGTGATGGAAGGAACATCGAGCGACCTGCGTACTGGGCTCTATCAACAGATGGTCGAGATTCATGAGCCGCTGCGGATCACGTTCGTCATCGAATCGTCAGCCGATGCCATGCTTTCCATCATGGATCGTAACGCAACGATCGGTCGACTCGTGCGAAACGGTTGGGTGCATCTGGCAGTGATCGATCCAGCGACTTCGCGGATCGCAGTTTTTGAAAACGGATCGTTTCAACCGTACGAGATTGGGAAATCGAAGCTACCCGACGTTGACTCATCTCTCGAGTGCTACGAAGGCTCTCGTGAGCACCTTCCGTTCTGTTCCATCGCAGAAACGGAGACCGTGCTATGAGCCTTGATACGGCGTTTCAATTTCTTGGGCTTGCGGTGGTCGCAAGTCCGGCAGCACTGCTGGGAGCACTCGGTCTGCCCATGCTGCTTGGCATCAAACTGAGCGAAGGCTCGCAGGCCCGTCTGACGAAGGCCGGAGTCGTGATCGGTCTGCTGTCGGCCGTCGCAATTCTGGTGCTGATGCTGGTGTCTGGCGCACGTCATGTTCCGATTGAACTTGGCAACTGGGTCTCGATCGAGGAGGAACATTTTCATTTTCATCTGAAGTTCGTGTTCGATCGACTGTCGGTGCCGTTTGCAATTTTGTCGTTGGTGCTGTGTGGAACCGTAGGAGCGTTCGCGAATGTGTACCTTCACCGCGAGATTGGATACAGCCGCTTCTTCCTGCTCTATGCATTGTTTTTGCTGGGAATGGTGGTTTCATCGCTGGCCGGCACGATCGAGACCCTGTTCTTCGGTTGGGAACTGGTGGGTCTGTCGT
>JBGCGI010000272.1:0-5372 GCA_045110715.1 Rubripirellula sp. | reverse complement strand
CGCGTTGAATTGATGTCCGATTTCATGCATCAAGACGCCAAGCAACGAGTCTGACCCGACCATGACGTTGTCTTCAACGATCAGCGGAAAGGTGACTCCCGACGTACCGTGGGCGCGGTTGGCTTGCCCCACCGAGCCTAGGTCAGCTAGGCCACCGCTGGTGTTCAGCGCAAGCACGTGCCCAATGTCATACTCATTGCTCTCTCCCGCACCTGTATTTGACAAGCGGCTCTCGATCACAAGCGGGTTTTCATTCAGCAACGACTGGGTGTTAAAGTCGGTGTAGCCATCGAGCGAAGTGCTACCGGTTGAGATCAGCAAGTCGTTGTCGGGGATCAGCTGAAACTCAAACGACAATTCCTGTCGGAAAACCTCGTTCACTTGCTCCACGATCTCGTCCAACGCGTCGCTTGCAACGGCACGCTGCTCAGATTCGGTGGCCGTGGAGTTATCACAGACAGAAGACACATCGCAAGCTTCTTCGGTGAACTCAACGGTCGTCGCTAGAGCGAGGCGGTAGGTTGACAGGCCAGCGCCACTGAACAGGTTGTCGGGCCCAATCGCGAATAGGCGGCGGTCCTCTAGCTTTTCAAAGACTCTTCGCCGATTCGATCGTCGCTTTTCGGAAGCCGTCTTACGTCGGGAAGCACTCATCAAGAAAGCTCAGTCTCACGATCGTCAGGTGGCAACCAAGGTGCGGGGGATCGATCGGTGGAGTGCCAAGCCACGATCTCGGCAACAACGTCACCTTTGACGATAGAATCGACCGCTAGCGGTGTCACCGACGATTCAATCTGTGACGGTTCTTCCGGATCTAGCTGCCAGTGGTGACTGTCGTAACGATTGCACAAGCTAGAAAGGCGGGCAAAGACGCTTCTGCGGGTTGGTTGCCGCCAATCTTCTAGCCCTGAGACGCTCTGTGACCGTGTCGCGGATGACCGACATTAACCGCTATACTTGGCGGCCAATCGCTGTCAGCAACCCACAACCGCCTGGATCTCGAATCAACATGATCAGCATGATGCTCGCCTCAGCCGTCGAATTGGCCCCCGATGCGTCGCTGTTTTCCACCGCATCCTTGATGGCCCTCTTCGCGCTGACCGCGATGGAGATCGTGCTGGGCATCGACAACATTGTCTTCATAGCGATCATTACCGGACGATTGCCACCTGAACGGCGTTCTTTCGCTCGCCGCATTGGATTGGCCCTGGCGATGGTGATGAGGATCATCTTGTTGATGATGATCGGCTGGCTGATTGGATTGGAAGGTGCCCTGTTCGAATTATCCAGTTTCGCGCCAACCGAGGGCATCGCCACAAAGTTGGCCGCGGACGCGGAGGTCAACGAAATTTCTGGGCGAGACTTGATTCTGTTGTTTGGCGGCTTGTTCCTGCTCTACACCGCCGTCCGTGAAATCCACCACAAGGTTCACGGTGGTGAGGATGAAGCAGAAATCGGCAATCTGCCAGGGGACGAAGGCGGAGCTCACGATGGCGTCACGCCAGTTTCACAAGCGGCAAAGCCAATCACCATGAGCGGTGTGCTGATTCGAATTGCGTTCATGGACGTGATCTTCTCGCTCGATTCGGTGATCACCGCGGTCGGTATGGCCGATCACATCGAAATCATGATCACAGCGGTCGTGATCTCGGTTGGCGTGATGATCATCTTTGCCAATCAGATCAGTGACTTCGTGCAAAGCCAGCCAACGGTAAAAATGCTGGCCCTGTCGTTCCTGATGCTGATTGGCATGGTACTGATCAGTGATGGAGCTGGCACTCCGATCAGCAAAGGTTATGTGTACTTCGCGATGGTGTTTTCATTGACCGTCGAATTTCTTAACTTGCGGATGCAAATGAAGCGGTACCGGCCCTCACGTGGCGAAGGCGAGACCGGAACCATTCGGAAAGCCAGCTAGTCATCGATCTTGGCAGCGGTCAGGTCAGTAGCTTTCGAATTTCCTTCACTTCGTCGAGCGTTCCGTCGTACGTAACTTTCGCGATCACGGGCACATCGGTGTATTGCCCAATCTGGGAAGCGTTCCCTTCGACCGAAGAGTCGGATTGCTCGGACACCGTTGATAGAATCAGGCCACGTGGTTGAACTCCCTGGAACTTTGCGGCTGCAACTGTTGCCAAGGTCTGGTGGATGGCCCCGAGTCGATTGGCGGCCACGACAACGACCTCGGCGGAAAGCTCTTTGGCGAGGTCGATGTTCAAGACGCCATCAGCCAAGGGACTGAACAGACCGCCGGCCCCTTCGACCAGCAACACGTCAAAGTCCTCCCAGCGGGTCGCTCCGCTGGCAAGCAAGTTCGCATCCACGGACTTTCCCTCGATGGCAGCCGCTTCGGGAGGAGCCAGAGACGCTACAAACTTTTGCGGGCAAACTTCCGCGAGCGTCCGAGGCTTGCCGGCTGCCTCCCAGAGTTTGACTGCGTCTTCGGCGACCAATTGGCCTTCAACTTCCTCGCATCCGCTGGCAACCGGTTTGTAGACTCCCACCGACAAGCCTTGTTGCCGCAGATAGCTGGCGACAAGTGCCGTCACATAGGTTTTGCCGACATCGGTGTCGGTCCCTGCAAAAAAGATCTTCGTCAACGTACGATGGGGCATCGGTTATGGCAGTGTTTTGTTCGGAGGTATTATCACGTGACACGCAATGTACGCTTATCGTTGGTTCAGATGCGAGATGCCGGTTCGCGCGAAGCTTGCGTGAGTGCCGCCATCGGTTGGATCGAGCAAGCTGCTGATGATGGGGCACAAGTGATCTGTCTGCAAGAGTTGTTCACAGGTCCCTACCCCTGCCAAAGCGAAGATCATCGCATGTTTGATCATGCCGAGCCGATTCCTGGTCCATCGATCGACGCGCTTGCTGAAGTCGCCGGTCGCCGGGAAGTCGTGATCGTGGCACCCCTGTTCGAGCGACGTGCACCTGGTGTGTATCACAATACTGCAGTCGTGATTGATGCAGACGGAAGCGTCGCAGGATCCTATCGAAAAATGCACATTCCCGACGATCCACTGTTCTACGAGAAGTTCTACTTCGCTCCCGGTGATCTTGGATTCACTCCGATCCAAACGCGTTATGCAAAGCTAGGCGTTGGGATTTGTTGGGACCAATGGTTCCCCGAGGCAGCCCGTTTGTTTGCGTTGGCCGGCGCTGAGATCCTGCTGTACCCGACCGCGATTGGGTGGATCGACGACGAAAAGGAAGAGTTTGGTGCCGGACAACAGGACGCTTGGCAAGTCTCCATGCGGGCTCACGCGATCGCAAACGGTTTGTGGCTGGGGGCTCCCAACCGAGTCGGCGTCGAAGGTCGCCTGGAGTTTTGGGGCAGTTCTTTCATCGCCTCACCACGTGGCGAAGTCGTCACCACCGCCAACTCAAGTGATCAGTGCGTCGTCACGGCAAACTGCGAACTGGACGAAATCGATCTCGTTCGCACGCACTGGCCATTCCTTCGGGACCGACGAATCGACGCCTACAGTGGGTTGCTCAAGCGTTGGATCGATTGAATCAGATGCCGATGCTCGAGCCATCTTCGTTCAGGATGATCACTTTGACTTCCAAGAACCACTCTGTCGTGTGTTCGCGGACCTTCACGGAAACCTTGTAGGGACTGTCGGGCGCCATGTCGGTCTCGATTCCCTCTTGCTCCTTCGCAGCCCGAGTCATCAGTCGCAGCACGGTTTCATCAATCTGGCCGTACCAGGGCTTCGTGTCGTGAGCCTGCAACACGACGTCCAACGCTTGGTACAGATCCGTTACCAACCAGCCTTCCTTGGGCGGTTTGATCTGTAGCTGCGAGGACTTCTTCATCGAATTGCTGATTTCCCAGTTGGCCGTGAACGTCTTATCGCCCAATTGGTGCTCGACAGAAAACTTCGGTGCGTTGGCGCTGCGAATCCGCGACTGCAATTGAGTCGCGTTGTTCGTCTCCAGCGTGCCTTTGACAACGGGCGCCTGGGTTTCAGGCATGCATCCCGACACTCCCAACAACAAACAAACGCAAACGCCGGTAACAAAGGTTTGACGATCCATCCAAGCTTCCCCGCTTCCCAGAAATTCAATGTGAGACGAACCATGATCGTAGCACGAAGCGCAAGGCAGCACACGTCAGTTTGGGCACTGGATGTTCCGGGCCATTCTCTTTCTTTGACATCGCGCTCGCGTGACAGAGACTTCGCGTCGCGGCGATCCACCGAGGAAAACCGCGGGCTGGAAACCGTCGCAACGTTAACCGATCAGCTCGGGGATCGCCTTGCCGTGATCCACGATCGGTGTGGGGCGTCCATTGAAGTCTTTGATGAACACGTTGGAGTAATCGATTCCCAGATGGTGATAGATCGTCGCTAGGAAATCGCCGGCTCCACAATGACGTTCGATGACGTCTTCTCCACGCGGGTCGGTCGCGCCAATGAATCGCCCGGTTTCGATACCGCCGCCGGCCCACAAATTGCTAAAGGCGCGAGGCCAGTGATCTCGACCAGGCTGCTTGGTTCCCGCAGGTGCACTCGCATTTCCGGCACCGGTGCTGGGTTGGTAATTGATCTTTGGCGTGCGACCGAACTCGCCCGTCACCACCACCAGGACTCGCTCATCTAGCCCGCGCTCGTAGATGTCTTCGATCAGAGCCGTGACCGCTTGATCGTAAACGTCTGCTCGAAACCTCAAAGCGTCGAATACGTGGTGATTGACCGCATGATCGTCCCAATTGCTGACTCGCCCGCAAAGCGGACCACGAAGGCTTGTGGTCAAGACTTCCACACCGGCTTCGACAAGACGCCGAGCCAACAACAACTGTTGTCCCCAGCTGTTACGGCCATAGCGATCACGCGTCGCGTCATCCTCCTGGCTCAGATCGAATGCATCCTTCGTTTGCGGGTTGGTCAACAAAGTCAACGCTTGCGTTTCGAATTGGTCCAGCGCATCGAGTTCACCCTGCGCATCGAAGGCTCGCTGAAGTCGGTCGAGGTTCTTTCGCAGTGCGACTCGGCGGTCCAACCGCTGCACCTCGTTCTCGTCTGCCAAGCCGATGTTGGGAACTTTGAAGTTGGGTGCGCTGGGATCACCGGTGACTGCAAACGGAGAATAGGCATCGCCCAGGTAGGCTGGACCGTTGTAGACCGTCGGGGGATTGATTCCGACATAGCGAGGCAACGGATTGGTGCGTTCCTCCTGCTGCGAACGCAAATGATTTGCCACCGACATCCAGTCTGGCAGCCGTGGCTTGGGCTTGTCGCGTCGATCGGAGTCGCCAGAGAACATTTGCATCGATCCAGCCGGATGGCCACCCGCGGTTTGGTGCATCGACCGGAGGATCGTGAACTTGTCCGCAATCGCAGCTTGGCGAGGTAACAATTCGGTGA
>JBGCGI010000271.1:0-50672 GCA_045110715.1 Rubripirellula sp. | reverse complement strand
GAGACCCTGTTTCATCCTAGCAAGCGGTTCGACTACGACGGAAGTCTTCCGGCGACTCATTGGATCGATGACGCGCCGTCAAGCCTGTTGGTGCGTCGTAAGGAGAGCTGGAACGTTGTCGATCTTGAGACGGGCGAGGAGAGCCCGTGTTCGGTTGAGGATCAGTTGACGCGTCGACTTCAAGAGCTGGAGGGAGTTGACGAAAAGCAGGCCAGGCGAAGTGCAATCTCCATCGTCGGCAACATGAAATCGTCGGATGAAACCGTTTTGGCACGCCTGGAAAAGTCGCTGGCGATCGTATCCGCCTCCAAGCCCGCGCGTTGGTTGACGCGTGACGCGGCGAGTTGGGGCAACGCGACGATTGATCCAACGGCGCGACGTGTGGCTTACACGCGGGATGGGGATCTGTTTGTTGTGGATGCCGAAACGGATCGATCGCTGCGGCTGACCAACGATGGCACCGACACCCTGTTGGATGGTGTATTGGACTGGACTTATCAAGAAGAAATTTTTGGGCGTGGCAATTTTCGCGGCTTCTGGTTCAGTCCTGATGGACAGTGGTTGGCAATGTTGCGGATCGATATCAGCGGGATTCAGCCTTACACGCTCTCTGCAGCCAGCAGTCAGCGCGGCAAGGGGAATGTCAGTCGGTATCCCAAAGCTGGTGATCCCATTCCCCAGGCAGAACTTCTCGTTTGGGACTTGCGAGAATTTGAGTCCGGCGTCGTCCCGCCACCCAAGTCACTTGTGAAGTCGACACGCGATCAGGAGTTGATCGTCACCGGCGTCTGGTGGCATGCTCATCAGCATCGCTTGGTGTTCTGCGTGAGCGATCGATTGCAAACTTGGCGAGAGTTACACATGGTCGATCGCGAGGTGTTGGTTAGCTCAGAGCAGCAACCGAGTTTGTTGATTCGCGAAGAGAGTCCCGCCTGGGTTGAGCCACCTGCTCCACCCGCTTGGCTGGCAGACGGCAGTCTTGTTTGGCGCAGCGAAGTGCCCAGTGGTCGGACTCGTCTCTACCACCTCTCGGCTGATGGTCAGATTGTGACGCCTGCGTCGCCAGACCAATTTGATGTGAGAAACTTTTGGGTGTCTGGCGATGGTGAAGTGGCCCTTGTCACAGGGGATGCCGAGAGGGGAACGGTCCAGCAGCACGCTTATCGGATCGATCTCAAGGCTGGGGCCGGATCGCCGACCCTTGTCTCGTTGACCGATGGTGCAGGTTGGCACGCGACGGACATCAGCCCCGACGGCAAGTGGTTGGTGGATCGCTTCAGCACGCCGATGAAACCGGCGCGGTTGAGTGTCAGATCGGTGACAGACGCGTCGGCTCGCGTGTTGGCGGAAGCGAGTCTGAGCGTGGTGGATTCGATGGTCCAACCGGAGTTGCTTCAGATACCGACGGCCGATGGATTCTCATTGCCCGCGTTGTTGTTCAAGCCTGTGGAGGCCAGCGGCAGTCAGCCGAGCGCCGTCGTGATGGAGGTTTATGGTGGCCCGCAGGCACCGGTCGTTTCGAGCCGATGGCAGGGAGCGAAGACGCTCTACCGTCAGTTGCTGGCGAAGCAAGGCATTGCGACTCTGGTCGTCGACAATCGGTCCAGTGCGGGACATCTGAGCGATACTTGGGTGATTCGCCATCGTGTCGGTGAAGTGGAGATGCAGGATGTGCAGGTGGCGGTAGATTGGTTGAAGTCGCAAACCTGGGTTGATCCGGGGCGATTGGCGATCCGGGGGTGGAGCTTCGGTGGGTTCTTGACGCTTTATGCGATGACTCACAGTGAGGACTTTGCCGCTGGAATCGCAGGTGGATCGGTGACTGATTGGGCTGAGTACGATGCCTTCTATACCGAGCGGTACATGGGGATGCCGAAGGACAATGTCGCAGGCTACGCTGCGACGGCCCCAGTTGCGCGGGCAGCGAAGCTGCATGGTCGAGTGCTATTGATTCATGGTGAATCAGATGACAACGTGCATCCATCCAACACGATGAGAATGGCCGGAGAGCTGCAAAAAGCAGGGAAAGATTTTCGTTTGATGATCTACCCTGGTGCGGCACATGCGATCCACAACCCCCAGCAGGCCTGGCACATGGCTCAGATGACTCACCGGTTTCTGCTGTCTGAATTGTCTCCAGGTGGGCCTTAAGGAGGTATTTCGGACCACTCGGGCGTCTCTTTCGCACCCTAAGCCCCGTAAGTGCTCGGGTAAGGCTTGCCTGGGGCGTGGGCAGCATGCCGACGGAACTTAACGGTTAGGCCTGTACGCGGCAGGGGATCGGCGATAAACTACGCGGCCCGAATTGTTAATGCATTTACGTATAAAGAGAGCAGAATGATGTACGCCATCATCGTCGACGGCGGTCGCCAATATCGTGTTGAGCCAGGCATGGAAGTGGATGTCGATTATCGCGATATCCCCCAAGGTGAGAGCCTTACCTTTGAGAAGGTGTTGGCTGTCAGTGGTGATGACGGAATGAAGTTGGGTTCGCCAACCGTTTCGGGCGCCACCGTCACTGCTTCGGTCATCGGACCTGCTCGTGACAAGAAGGTTTACATCCAAAAGTTTCGTCGGCGTAAGAACAGTCGTCGTCGCACAGGACATCGACAGATTCACACTCGCGTGCGTATCGAAAAGATTGCTGGCGTCTGATCTGCCTTCCAATTCTTTGTCGAATTGATCGTGACGGCTCGCGAAACAAAGTCATGAGCATCGAGAAGTAGACATGGCACCTCCTCGCCTCAGTGAATACGAGATAGGTGAGGTGTTGGGGGCTGGAACAGTCGGCACGATCTATGCTGCGGTCCATCTTGAGACTGGACAGCAATTTGCGATCAAGAAGCTTCATCCCAGCGTCAATCAAGACAAGCTGATTCGAGCCCGTTTCCGCCGTGAAATGGTGGTCTTGGAGCGACTGCACCACCCTCACATCATCCGCTACTTCGGCGGTGGTGAAGACAATGGGCAGTTGTTCTTCGTGATGGAGCTGATCGATGGTGGCACGGTGAAAGAGCTTCTCGAGTCGCGAAGACGCCTGCATTGGGTCGCCGTCCTTGAGGTCGCCCGGCAACTGTGTTCGGCGATTCAGTTCGCACACAATCACGGCGTCATTCACCGCGATCTGAAGCCCAGCAACCTGTTCGTGACGCATGATGGCGAGATTAGGCTGGGCGATTTCGGTATCGCACGTGACTTAGAGAATGCGGATATCGGAGAGAAGGGAACGACAGTGGGCACGCAAGCTTACATGTCACCCGAGCAAATCAGAGGCGATCAGCGGCTGTCGGGGAAGGCTGATCTCTATTCACTTGGTTGTTGCTTGTTTGAGATGTGTGTCGGGCGGCCTCCCTACCTCGCGATCGATCGAGTGCAGATGTTCGAGCAGCACTTGCATGCAGACCGTCCCCGAGTCCGAGATTTTGTCGAGGATGTGCCGGCCGAGTTCGATGATCTGATTTTCCATTTGCTGGCCAAGGGAATGGACGATCGCCCTTTCAATGCTAGGCAAGTGCAGGCGATGGTCTTGCAACTAGGGGAGTCGACTGATCCCAAGGAATTGCCTGAGAGCATGCAGCTTGAGATCGAGGCGAATGGGATTGCCAGTTGTGGCCGTGACTTGCTGAAGAGTCAGGCTCATGCTTGGGATGCCAGTCGATCCTCGGAGATCAGTTGGAAAAAGTTGGTCGCCATGGTGGCTGGAATTGCTGCTTTGATTGCGGTTGCATCCTTTTTTCGGAACTGATTCATCGATCCGGGGGGCTGTGATGAAGGCTGAAGATGTCTATCTTGCTGGCTTGTTTGCGGTGCGAGGAGGTGCCGTTTTAGCGACCAACACACAGCATCACTCTTGATCCACACGATTCGAGCGAGATTGATTCTGTCGGCCATGAGTTGCTGCCAATTCACTCTTTGGCTGGACATGAAACGTCCTAGTCGAATCTCAATCAGGAAAATCGAATGTTCACACGACTGTTCATGCTAGGTGCGTCTTCGCTATTTTGCTTGACCACGACCTTCCACGTGGCAGCCCAAGATGGCGATGCAAAAAAGACCGTTGCCGATCCTGTTGGCTATTTTCTCGGTTTGTCGGTAGGTCAACAGATGCGTCAAAGCGGTTTTCGCGACGGCGATCTCGATATCAACGGCGTCATGGCTGGCTTCCAAGATGGCTTGGATGGCAAGCCCTCGGCATTGACCGACGAGCAGTTGCAGTCCACCCAGGAAAAGATCCAGACGCTATTGCAGGCACGACGCGCCACGTTGGTGAAAGAACAGAAAGAAGCAGGGGTGAAGTTTCTTACCGCCAATGCGAAGAAGGAAGGCGTCAAGTCGCTCGAGGACGGAGTTCAGTACAAGGTGTTGACCGCGGGCAAAGGTGAATCGCCAGCTCTGACTGACACAGTGAAGGTTCACTACACTGGAAAGTTGATCAACGGGACTGTCTTCGATAGTTCTGTGCAACGCGGTGAGCCAGCAACGTTCCGGGTTGGCCAAGTGATCAAGGGCTGGCAATCTGCCTTGCAGAAAATGAAGGTTGGCGACAAGTGGATGATCTACATTCCATCGGACCTAGGCTACGGCGAACGTGGTGCTGGCGGGTCCATTGGCCCGAACGAAGTGCTGACTTTTGAAGTGGAACTGCTAGAGATTCAGTAGCCTCCGCAGGACGGCTGATCCAACGAAAAAGGCTGGCCCTCGAAGTGAGGCCCAGCCTTTGTTCATGCAATGAAGGAGACTCGTTTAGGCTTCATCGCCCGCGGAGTCATCTGTGTCCGCCTCCGCGGGCGACTCGTCGTCACCCTTGGAGTCATCGGAGTCCGCTTCTGGCGATTCATCTGCCTTCTCTTTGGCTTCCGCGTCTGCCTTCTCCTTGGCCTTCGCTTCGGCTTCGGCCTTGGCTGCCGCTTCTTCGCGCTTCTTCTCTTCTTCCTCTAGCTCTTTCCGGCGGGCTTCTGTTGAGGCTTTGGATTCTTCACGAAACTTTGCATACAGTTTCGCATTCACTTCGCCATACTGGCCCATCATCTCGACAAAGACTTTGAGTGGGAAGTCATCCGGGATGTCTTGAGAGTCGATCGCGATCATGTAGCGACGAACGGACTCAAACAGGTCCTGAGCGGTATCGTCGATCGTCAGGATCGGGTAGTCGTCAAAGATCTCGACCCAAATCTCGAAGGCTTCTTCGTACAGATTGATTGCCAAGTCAAGTTCGGCTCGGTCGTTGGCTTCCTCTGCCTCGAAGATCAGTCGACGCGCCTTGACCGTTCGCTCTTCTTGCTCGGCGATCGCTAGCGTTTCCCAATAGGGATAGTTGATCTGAGTGCGATAGCCGCGCGTTTTACGGATTTTCGCGTCCAAGTCGCTGAACTCGCCAACCAGGTTGATCGCTTCCAACCGGACAGCTGGGTCGGAACTGTTGGCGACAGCTTTCAGGTTCGGGATCAGGCTATCAACAACCTGCTGCCGAAGATCTTTCTGTTCGTCGGAGAGTTCTGACTCCGGAGTCTCCCAGAGCTCACGGCTGTGCGGTGCCATGTTATCGAAATTCTGCTGATACGCATCCTCGTAGATCTTTCCAGTGATCTTGCGGAACCGCTCGAGTCGTTCTTCTTTGCGGCGGATCAACTCGTCGAGCTGCGCCAATTTGATCGTGAAAGGCGAGGTGGTCGGCATGTTGCGATTGCCAAACACGGCCCAGTCATCGGAGGCCATCTGCCAAGCGTTCTGCGCACCTTCGTCCAGGATGCCTTCTGACTCGATCGCTTCGGCGTGTTTGAAACGCCACTTGGGACCTGTCTCGTAGAAGTTAAGTGGAGTCTGTCGTCGGATTTGGACTCCGCTGTCGACCAACTCATATCCATGATTCAGCCACAGTCGTCCTACGAGCCAGTTGTCTGGCTTCCCAAGCGGACCACGCGCCTCTGGCGTGTCGACGGCAATGTTCTCTGCCAACAAAGACTCATGCAACACCTCGTCGTCTGAGAACAGTCGTCGGAATTGACGCTTCTCGTCAGACATTCCCATCTTCTGACCATAGAACCAGCCGGTGTACCAAATCAAACGGGGTGCGTTTCGGTTTTGTCGAACACCACGGGTAAGAAACTCCGTTCCCTCACGGACCATTTCGTAGCGTTGTCGGTAGTCATCAAACTCTGTCGAGACGTTGTAGGCCAAGTTGTGAGCTTGATGCTCCCAGACTTTGTCAAAGTGAGGCTGAAGCAACGCAATGTTGTTGAGTGTTGCTTTCAGGCGATCCCACTCATGCAGCACACGGTATCGATGCGCTTTGTTCCACAGCAACGTTGCTGCGACACCACGCAAACCAAGTGACGCAAGTTTCATGGTTTCACTTGCTGGGCTGATTTCGCCCAGGTCACTCTCCGCCATGTTGTACTCGTGACGCATCACCGACAGCTTGCCGCCGAGGTCCCCTTTGCCGCCTGCCGGTTGACCCAGCAGGTACAGCGGGATGAGCATTGCAACGAGTACGGACAGATAGATGAGCTTGCGACCCAAAGTTGATGTGCGATTCATGCTGCAATCTCACGTGATTTCAGGAAGAAGTAGCTGATCAAGAAAGCAATCAGGCAGTAACCAAACGTCGCTGTTGCATGCCGAAGTAGCAATGCACCAAAAATGTCAAATCCACTCGCGGCGTACTCAGCAGTCCCTACCATCTTGGGGAGATTGGGCAGCGCCGTTGCAATCGCATCCAATGCGTAGACGATACCAGAGTCGACCGTCTTGATCACAAGGGATGCATTGGATTCCACATCCAACTGCGTCGTCATTGCGTCCTGTTTGAGTAGTCGGACAACCGATTCGATTGGTCCGCCACCACGTTCGATTCCTTCGTCAATGTAATGCCGGGTATCGTAGATCTGTTCTGCAGAGAAACCGAGCAGGACGCAAACGAAGGTTGCGATCATTGCCACCGGGCCGCTGAGGAATGTGCTGAACATGACGCCAAACGCGATCACGATCGTCATTTGAAGCCAGATCGAGATGTAAGACTTGATCAGGTTCCACCAAAACGGGTTCTCTGCCGCTCGCAAGTACACACCGCTCTTGGTCACTCCAAGGTATTGGCTACGGTCTAAACAGCGGATGACGATTTTGATGTTGCCGTTTTCATCGACCAAGTCCTCGAAGACATTCAACATCCGTGTTTCGTTGTTGTCGGTTCCCTCGCGGGTCAGAGGCAGAAGCTTTTCATCGACCTCGTACTCGTTGACAACAAAGGGGATCGGATTGGTCTCGATCTCCTTGGTGGGGTGCTTCATCGTGATCGATCCACGAACGCCCGACTCGATATCACCCTTGTAGGATCGATAAGCTCGAACCGACAGGTCGATTGGGATGTGATCGCGATACCGTTCAGGTGAAATGTTGCTGAAGGTAAATTCAGCAGCTCCCAGCGTGCCGCCTTCGACGTAACCATGTTGGATTTTTCGAGTTCCGCGGGAGAGTCCGATCACACGTGAGATGCCGGCGCTGCCGTAACCTCCCTCGTCGATCCGCTCGCTTCCGATGTCGATGCCATCTTCTTTCTTGTCACCGCGCCGGTCGTAGAACTGAATGTCGCCGTAGGCGGGTACACGAGCACGGAGAGCACCCGTTGGTTTTCCGATTTTGAACTTCCCGTCATCGGTTCGGGTCACCACGTGGCGGTGACCGCGAACGATATCCGTCAGACCTAAGCCGCCCGAATCGGGATCGATCGAAAAGGAGTGTTTGTGGTTGCGAACGTAGTCCGTTTCGCCCTCAAACCCGCCATCGTCCGTCTCGCGTACTTCAACGACTTCTAAATGTGTGTGCCGCAGGCCACGGGTGACAAAGACATAGCTTGCCAAACCCATCGGAATCAGCATGACAGTGCCAACAGCAATGAAGCCAAGCATCCGGCCGAGCACGATCTCGGTGGCTCGAACCGGTTTGGTCACGATCGTGTAGATCGTCTTGCTTTTGATATCCGCAGGCAACGAGAACGCACTGATGAATAATGCCAAGGCAAGAATCAGGTAATTCGTCGCAGTCAACACGAAGCTGATATAGAGACGTGCGGGATCATCGCTTTCTGGGTTCAAGTACCATCCGGCTAGCAGCAAGCCAGCCAGGAAAATCCCAACCACAAACAGCACCTTGCGGCGAATCGCTTCTTTGAAAGCCAAGCGGGCCAAGGCGACAACCCGCCGAGCCGAAGTGCCAGGCAGATCGAATCGGATCAGATCACGAATCACGCGAGCCATCGCGTAAAAGCCTTCGGATGGTCCGTATCTAGCGGCGGATACGATATAGCCAACCATCAAGCCGAGTACGATCGCCAAGACGATCAGTACGATTCCTTGAAGCAAGGCGCTTTCAAGAAAAGCGTTCGGTCGCATCAGCCATTCGTAATACGACCAGAAGTCTTCCGGTTGCAGTGTCATTGACCGGTATCTCCTTGATCAGCTTCGTCAGTTCCCGATACTCGGCGAGCACCTGGTCGGGCTTCGCTCTCGCGAACGATGTTCAAGAACAGGTCTTCCATGGTGGCGGTTGGATTGTCGATCGACTTCACGGTGCCACCGTGTCGCTTGATGACTTCTTCGATTTCACGCTTGGCGTCATCGTTCAGTCCCTCGGCGTGAACTTCAGTCACGTCTTGGACTTTCAGCAAATCGCTGACTCGCCCCAGTTCTTTCAATTCACCTTGATGCAGAATGGCAACGCGATCACAGACGTCTTGGACGTCGGCCAGTTGGTGGCTGCAAAGCAGGACTGTCTTACCCTGGTCTCTCAGTGCCAGAATCAGGTCCTTCATTTCCCGTGAGCCGATCGGGTCCAGGCCGGTTGTCGGCTCGTCCAGCAGGATCAGGTCAGGATTGTTGATCAGTGCTTGGGCCAAGCCAACGCGGCGGGTCATGCCTTTGCTGTACTCGCGAAGTTGGCGATGGCGGGCACCTTTCAGGCCCACCAATTCGATCAGTTCTTCGACGCGTTGCTTGCGATGGGCACCGGACATGTCGAACAAGCGACCATAAAAGTCCAGTGTTTCTTCGGCGGTCAAGAATTTGTAGAGGTACGACTCTTCAGGCAGGTAACCAATCCTCTCGTTCTTACTGGTCTCGCTGGCGTCTTTGTCGAAGACCAGCACCCGGCCGCTGCTGGGGAACAACAGACCCAAAATCAGCTTGATCGTGGTCGACTTACCGCTACCGTTGGGACCCAGCAGGCCGAAAATCTCGCCTTTGCGAACTTCGATGTCCAAGGATTTGAGAGCATGGACCTTTTTTCGGCCCCAAAAGTCACGATAAATTTTGCTCAGGTTGCGTGATTCGATGACGACGCCCGAATCAGACTCGCCGCTGGTTTGGGCCGAAGCTGAATTCTCCGTCTCAGCGACAGCGGTTGTATCGGTATCCACGGGCAGGTTGCTTCCGAAAGAGGACCAAAATGAGATAGGTGAGGGTTCATCCCCATCCAGCCGCGGCCGGAATCTTCCACCAGGCCGAGATCATGGGAGACCACGGATTTGGACAATGAGGACAAAGTTGGTTGGCAATGATTTTTACGCTACGGGGCCTCGCGGCAAAGAGTTCGCATTTTTGTCGGTCGGAAGCAGGTCCGCTCCCACCTGATCACCCGTCAAAACGCGGCTAGATTGCCAGTGAGCTTGCAAATTAAGCGTTTCGCGCAATGATGCAGGGGATTCAGTAGATTTGTGGCCTCCTTTTGTCGCTCGTCTGCTCCATTCCAATCTGACACGCCCACGCCCTTCCGCCTGAATGCCAAACGCCCGACCGAGCCATCCTGCCCAAGCCGACGTCAGCGATGCAGAATATGAACATGCGTTGGCGTTTCTTTACGATCGAATCAATTACGAGCGGCTAGTCAAAGGTGCTTCGCGGTACCAATTTCGGCTGCAAAGGATCGCAGAACTGCTCAAACGGTTGGATTTGAGCGGCTATCTGCATGATTCAGGCCGCAGTCCCCAAGACCGACCAACGGTTCCTCTGGTCCACATCGCGGGCACCAAAGGAAAGGGATCGACAGCATCCATGGTGGGGGCCATCTTGTCCGCCTCTGGATTGAGAACGGGGGTCTACACCTCACCCCATCTTCATGATTTAGAAGAGCGATTTCGGGTTGATGGTCAACTTTGCTCCCGAGCCGAAATGGTTTCGCTGGTTGAGCGAATCGAACCGGCGGCCGAGGCGCTCGCGAAATCCCATGGGCCGGCGTCGTTCTTTGAGCTGACCACCGCGATGGCGATCCTGCACTTTCATACTTCTGGCTGTGACGCGATCGTCTTGGAGGTCGGGCTCGGTGGACGACTCGATAGTACGAACGTCTGCTGGCCAAGCGTTTGCGCGGTCACCTCGATCGGACTAGATCATCAGCACGTGCTAGGCGACACACTTGTCGAGATAGCGACTGAGAAAGCTGGCATTTTGAAAGCGAGGGTGCCGGTGATCAGTGGCGTCGTCGATCGCGAGGCAGCCAATGTCGTCGCGGCGCGGGCCGATCAGTTGAACGCGCCTTTGCTGGAGTTGGGAAGGGATTTTGATTTTGCGGTCGAGGCCGATGAGCGTTGGGGATCGGTCTTGGACTACCGCGCTCCATCGTCACCAGACTTCCGCTGCCCGATCGCAATGGAGGGCACTCACCAAGCACGAAACGCGGCGATCGCGCTGGCGATCTGCACGCAGTTACAAGGGCAGGGTGTGCCAGTGACCGAGCAGGCGATGACCGTTGGATTGAGCGAGTTGCAATGCCCAGGGCGAATCGAGCGTTTTGATTTGCCAAACAAGGTGATTGGAATCATCGATGCTGCTCACAACGAAGACTCGGTGGGAGCCCTTTGCGATTGTCTGCAAAGGCGAGCGAAGGGTCAGCCGGTTGTCGTTGTGTTTGGCACAAGTATCGATAAATCAGCAGCACCGATGTTGGAATTACTATCGAGTGTTGCGGATCATCTGGTGCTCACGCGATTCTTCAGCAACCCAAGGTTCCAGCCGCCGGATGAGCTTCAATCTCTGGTCCCGAGTGCACTCGAGTCAACGACAAGATTGATCGAAGACCCCGTTCAAGCCTGTGAATCTGCATTGGAGCAACTGCAGTCCGATGACACGCAGGCTGGGGGAATGTTGGTGGTCTGCGGATCGTTCTTTCTGGCTGCCGAGACACGGCAATGGATGGCGGGCAAAGCAGTGGCTAATCGCTAAGCGTTGAAATCGTCATTTCGACATCCCCAATGGGGAGTCCCGTTTCTGTTGCGATCTCTTTTGCCGAGTGTCCACTACGTAGCAAATTGAGGATGGCCTGGTGTTTTCCACCGCTGATGGACGCAGAGGGTGACATCGATTCCAAACGAGCGATCCGCTGGTCCACTTGTTGCAGCAGGGTTTGCACGACCACGATCCGCGTGTCTAGTTCCGCCTTCAGTTCGCGTTGAAGCTCAAACATCGCTGTCTGCCAACGCTGCGTTTCCACAGGGGCGTCACACAGCGGCAAGGCGGGCTCTTTGTGTTCCCGGATTTGCTTCAAGACCCGATTGGCAGCTCTGGCATCGCGGTTGACTTGTTTGCGACGCCCGAGCGTTCGACGAGCCAACACCCAACCGAGCATCACGAAACCGGCAACCATCAACAGTTGGGCTCGCTGGGTGTCGCCATCAAATAGGGCAGCAATCATCAGAATCTTCATTGGAGAAAGTTGTCCAGGAAGGGCTCTCTTGTTGATCGGCCGTGGATACCCCGTTTGGCAAACTTGTATGCAGAAGGTCGCACTGAATGGGCCGTGACGGTAATCTGAGTTGATCAGATTCTTCCTCCTTCACCCGTTCGATGAACTCAGCTTTCCAGAATCCTACGCAACCGAACCAGCAAGTTGCCAACGAAGCAGGTCGGTCTTCGATCCGTGTTTGGCACGCTACCAGTTCGTCAGCAGAGCCTGGGGCCATCGAAAGGTGCTGCGAAGGTTGGTTGGATCAAGACGATCTTCAGCGGGCTTCGCTGTTTCAGCGGCCAACGACGAGGAACCAGCACGTGGTTGGTCGAGGGATGGCCCGACGTCTATTGGGTAGCGACGCGGTTCATCCGCAAACGATTCGGTTTGCAGCAGAAGTTCACGGCAAACCGTTTGTGAAGGAGCCGCCACAAGCGAGGCAGCCGTTCAACGTTGCCCACACCGACGGCTTGGTGATGTGTGGGATCGGAAATCACTCGCATGAGTTGGTTGGCGTTGATGTCGAGCGTCTCGATCGCCGAACGGATCCTGGACTCGCGGATCGATACTTTTCGCCACCTGAAGTTCAGTACCTCCATTCGCATTCATCGGATCAAGCACGTCGATTGGCTTTCCTGAAAATTTGGACGTTGAAAGAGTCCTTCATCAAAGCGATTGGTACCGGACTTTCGACGCCACTGGCCGATTTCGCGTTTGAGAACATTGATTCCCAGACGCCTTCGATTCGGATGTTGAATCCGAAACTCGAAGATGGCCAGAGTTGGAGTTTCTATTCGATTACACCCCGAAGCGGATTCATCGGTGCTGTCGCGGTTGCCACCAAGAGCGATGCCAACATCCAATTGGAGTTGTGCTGCTTTGACGACCTGGTCGATACGATCAGCTGAGCAAGGTGCTGCAAAGCGAGCTATGGACTTGGTTCGGGTGTCGATGCGGTACTCAAAAGAACTTGTTGCGAATCCGGCCATTGCACCCAAACTTTCATCTCCACTGCACCCTCGGCTTCGAGACCCGCGATCATCGATTGGAGCTGCGCGACACGGAGTGAAGTCGTTCGAACCATTTCTCCGCGATCATCGTTCCGATCCTGCTTGATTCTCAGGTAGCGGCGTCCAGTGGATCCGGCTGTGCTAGCGACTCTCTCCAAGCGAGTTGCCTCTGCGCTGACCAAGGAAGCTTGCGCGGTAAGCTGGTTGGCCAATTGATCGAGCATCGAATTGGAGACGATTTGCCAAGGCATGGAGGGATCCAGCCGCGCCGCGAAGCGAACGCGCACGGTCAGCTTGCGACTGCAGCGAATGTCGAAGCGGATACCGAGGGAAATGGACTCACTGTCCTTGGGGGTCAGTACAGCCAAGCCACGTGTTCGACGCAGAGACCCTGGTTCGATGGGTTCGATCCAGCCCAGCTCGATTTCCTCTGGGAGTTGGAAATCGATGGTTAGGTTCGTCACTCGTGGTGGAATCGCATGCGCAAGATTCCAGGTTGGCATCACATCGGGTTGATCCAGTCGAATCGGCCACGGGGCTGCTTCGATCGACGGACGCAGATAGATTTTGCCGCTGTCCGTTTCGACTCGCCCGTGGGCAAGTGCGCTGACGCTGGCTGAACCTGCTGCGTCCTTACTCCATGCCAGATCGATGCCTTCTGCTGCTGAGGCGATTGACGCAACCAAGATGTTCTTGCGGGTGTCACGGATTTCCCACGGCGTTTGGCCAACGAGTTCTAGCGGTACCTCGAACGGAAACTCCAAGCGGAGGCTGGATGGTTTTGCATTGGTTAACAGTGTGGCGTCAGTCGTCTCGATGTCAGGCAATCGAATCGCCATGGTTTTCGACGTTCGTGTTTGTTGAGGCGATTCATCAGGTGCACTCGTGTCGTCATCCAATGCTGCGTCAACGGAATCATTCGCCGACATCTCGCTGGCTGGTTTTGTCTCGCCAGCGGCAAGTTCGCTTGAGTTCATCGACAGATCGTTGTCGTTCGCTGCATCGATGTTCGTCATGGGCTGGCGGGGCGGAACGAAGCTGGCAGTTGCCGGCATCAAGTCATCCAGCGAAAAGGTACTGTCTGCTTGAACGTTCGACTCCAGTTCAGCAAACTCCGCCTCCGTCATCGACTCAATGGTTTCCAGGGTCTCCAGTTCACTGGCTGTGGGAGCATTGCTTTCGGTGGCAAAGTCGGAGCCCGAAATCGTCTCCGGTGAAAAGATGGAAGTACTGGGAGGCGGGGTAGCCGGTTCAGGCGTCTGGCTCACTTCGGAGACTGATGAAGCGTTGTACAGGATCATCCCGCCTGTGGCCGCGCAGGCGAGCACTCCCGCCGCCAGCAATGCCTGCCTACCTCGCGGCCCCAATCTTGCATTTGCTGCTGGTTCCGGATGCTCAGGTAGCGAGTCCGTTTGAGTTTGTCGTTTCGGCGAATCGGTTGCCAGCTCACCAGCGTTAGCGACATCGAGTTCCGGGTGCAGCGACCGGCGAAACTGCTCCACGTAAAACTGAGACTCAGCGGTCGGCGTGAAGCGGGTTTCCCGGTCGCTTTCATACGTCACATCCCGCCAACTCAGATTCCCAGTCGCATCAAGCAACCATTCATCCAATTCAAAAGGCGGAAGGCTCTGACCTGAGCGGTTCAGATATTTGATCGTGACTTGAGTCGCTTGCTCGCACCAAACTTCAGTGATATCCGATGGCGGATGTCCCAGTCGGTCGATCAGCGAGTCGAGAGTTTCAGCGATTCGTGAAGTAGTCGGCTGGGTAGCCAGCAAAGTTCGAGTTGCTTCTTCGAGCGAAAGCTCTCCAGATTGAACTCGTTTGAGTGCTGATTCGATGAATTCTCGATCGGGCACGGGAGGTCGCTCATCGGAAAGGATGCGATCTGGAATGAGTGAAAACGGCTTTGCAGGGCTAGTTTATCGGATTGAGAACCTCCTTTCTCAATTGCCCGGCAAAGTTTTCCCACCCGGATCGAGAGGAATAACCAAATGCTGAGGGGCGATCCTGCCGATAAATCCGCCTGGAGCGGTTGTTCTATCCGTTCAGATCGTACGGTTTCGCACCACAAGTCGATCTGGGCGAAGTGAATGGCCGCGACAAGGAGCCAAAAGGGGGGAGGATTCGCTTCATGACTCAGTCTTGAAGCGGGTTCACCGGATGGTTTCAAACACATTGGGATCGTCTCAATGTGTTTGCATCGCCCCAATAGCAATTCACCGGCCCAGAAAACGAGGCGGCATAGGCCGCGGAGACGTTGCGATGCACCGAATGATATTTCAAAAACACCTGCTCGTCATCATCATGGCACTTGCGGCCTGGGTATCGATTGGGGTTGAGCAGTCCAATGCACAACCACCAGTTCGGCATGCCGACGCCGACTATGACGCCAGCGGATATGTTGTACCCGCCGGGATGGTTCATCCATCCATGTATCGCCCAACAGCGGCCGCCCCGATGGGAGTGGCACAAGTCGGCTTCCACGGCGGATGCGACGCTGGATGCGATGGAATGGGTGGATGCGACTCTTGCTCAAGCGGCGGATGCAGCTCACCTGCAACCTGTGACGGCATGGGTGGCTGTGGCTCTGGTAGCTGCGGCGGCGGTGGATTGTTTGACGGAGGAATTCGCGACCGAGGTTGTGGTTCCTGCGGTCAAAACTGCGGAGGACGATGCGGAGGCGGACGCCTCTTCCAGGGCGGCCTGATGGGCCAGATGCGTGGTGGCTGCGGCTGTGGCAAGTGCGGCAACTGCTTGTCGAAACTGCGAAGCATGTGCATGTTCTGTCGAGGTGGCGGATGCAGTGCCTGTCAACTAATCGGACGCGGTTACCTGCTCGGGGCCCTTGGCAGCCTTATGCCATACACCGAGGGCGGCCTGTGCTCACAACGCTGGTACGACATTTCGGCAGAGGCTTTGTTCTTGGGTAGAACGCAGCCTGGAATCGGAGTCAACACGATCACACAGCTCAATCCAGGAGCAGGCACACCCGTCATTACAGCTGGCAGTCTGGACAACGGCGGGCTCGAAGAAGGATTCCGCCTCTCAGGATCGATGATCTTCGGGGCTGGTGGAAACATCGAAGCAACTTACATGGGCAACCAAGAGTGGAAGAGCTCATCAACGTTCTCCGATCCAGCGACTTTGGGAGCCAACCCTGACTTCGGCAATGTTGCTCTTCCTATCACTGATCCGCTCCGGACAACTCCTTTCATCATCACCTCGGGAGCGCAACTGTTCTCGTTCATCAGTGATTTTGGCGTCAATCCAGCTGGCGGATTCGATGATACTGATCGATCCATTTCCCAAAGCGTTAGCAGCCGGGCTCGCTTCCACAGTGGTGAGTTGAACTATCGTCGCCGTACCGTTGGCCCGTACTGCCGCTTTCAAGGATCTTGGTTGGTCGGTCTTCGCTACCTCAGCTACGACAACCAGCTTGGTCTAGGAATCACAGGACTGAACAACGATGGTGTGGGGTCGCAGAACCTGACCGATGGAACGCTGCGATTCTTCAGCGCGACCGACAATGTCAAGAATGACATGTTTGGTGCACAGATCGGTGGCGATCTGTGGTGGAACATCTCGCCAGGCATCAGTCTCGGAATGGAAGTGAAAACGGCTTGGTTGAAGAATGAAGCTCGCCGCGAATATGGGTTTACTGGAAACTCGCTCGTCAGCGGCGGACCAGGCTCGATTTCCGATTCCTTCCGGGAAGACGATGGCACGTTGGCTGCCGAGATTCAAACGAAATTCGTCTATCGACTGTCGAAAGCTTGGGCATTCCGAACGGCTCACTACCTGGTCGCAATGGACGAGGTTGGAACGGCAACGTTTGACGGTGACTTCATTGCCAGTGCTGCCAACTCAGGCACTGCCTTGAGTGCTCCACCACGGATCAAATTCGATTCTTTGGTCCTGAATGGCTTCTCGTTCGGAGCTGAGTACATCTGGTAAGCACGGTTCGATCCAAATTTCAGATGGAAAGCCCACGCGATTTCTCGCGTGGGCTTTTTTTTTGAAAGTATTCGGAATCCTCTTGGACCGCTATCAGGGCTTACAGGTAGCATCATTGAAATTAGCCCGTTCTTGCCAAGGCTCAGAGATCAGCGATGTCGCCCTGGTGAAGCCTATTTGGCGAGATTGCCCGCTGAAGTGAACGCTTGTATCTCTCCCGAGGGGGCGTTCTGAATGTGCTGGTTGTAAAGGGAAGCGCAGAATCGAACGCGAAGCTGGGAACTTTGCCTCGAACAAGGGCGTCCGATTACTTGGCATTTGTTGACACCTTTGGGGGTGCAATTAGAATCGCAGTCGCTACTTATCCATTCACTATATCTTTCCCCACTTGCCCTCTTTCTCGAATGGGCCGGTGTTTGGCTTTGGCAAACGACAGCGAATCATTTGACCGATGCTAGACAATACGCCAACAGCCTCATTCTCACTTCGCCAGCGAATTCGCGGCGGAGTGAACAATTGCCATATCATTTACCGTGACCTTCAGCGTTCCATGCAACTCCTCGACTTCGCATCCGCGGGCCAAGTCGAGCGAAAGTTTTTTGGTAGAGACTCTCGATGATTAAACGAAGCGAATCGAAATCAAAGAAATCCCCTCGCAAACGCTCCGACCGAAAGAGTCGGCGGCGTTTGATGATGGAGGGTCTGGAGCAGCGCCAACTTTTGGCTGGTGACATTTTGTTGCCAAACGTTCCGAGCGGTTTTGCGCAGTTCTCGGGGCCCCGCAACGTGGGGACAGTTCAGGCAGCCAGCTTCATTGAATCGGAGACCACAACGGAGTCAGGGCTCAACGACTTCTTCGGTGATGCGGACCTTGTGCCTCTGGGGACTGGTCCTGGTCAGCAGAACACGATTGACGTCACTGGATCGATGCTCTTCACAGCATTCCCGAATGATCCGACTCGATTCGATGTCGATATCGATACCTTCGCACTGGACTTGCGCGCTGGTGATATTCTTGACATCGCGACGCTTGGAACAGCTGGTACAGTTGATCTCAGTTACTCCAACGGTACGCAGTGGTTTTCAACTGATACGCCCCAAGCCGGTTTCTATCCGGCAGATTCGCCACTTCAAACACTCGGTAACGTGACGATCGCTCACGTTGTTCCAGAGGATGGTCGATATTATCTGTCGGTTTCGCCGATTGATACGACTGGAAACTACACGCTTGGGCTTCGTGCCTATCGCCCGGTGGCGGAGCAACTTCCGATTGGTGGTCAGCAAGTCATCTTCTTGGATTTTGATGGCGGGCGTTTACCCAATAGTTCTTTGGGTGGCCTAACAGTTGGACTGCAACGCTATCCCTCACTGGCAGAGTCATTGCCGTTGCTGGGTATCGACCAGTTTGACGTGGCCGCTGAAAACCAACTGATCGATCGGATCCTTGAAGAAGTCACTTTCCATTTCGACACAATCGGTCTGAAAGGTGGCAACGGTGATTACAACCGCTCGGGAATTGCCGGCGAGTACGGGTTCACACTTCTAAACAGTCGCGATCATGCCGACCCGGGCAACCACCCGTTGGTAACACGGGTGCTGGTTGGCGGCGATTCGACGATTCCAGGTCTGCCGGTCAATGGTTTTTCCACGACCCTCGACGTTGGTAACTTCAGCATGGACGACGTTGTCGTCACGGTTTTGGACGGGGTCTTCGCAGAGGCTCAGCTGTTTCCAATTTCGACGCGTGAGAGTCTGTTGACCGCGACTGCTGTTCGTGTTTCGTCGACCATCAGCCATGAGGCTGCTCACTCGTTCGGACTTCGGCATACCCTCAATACGAATAACGTCGGCTCTATTATCGACTCCGGTGGATCTCTCGTTGTCGTTGGGCAACGATTGGGCGTTGGTCCAGACGGTATTTTTGGAACGCTAGATGATGAGCGAATTGAGTTTCGTGATGACCGATTTGCTCCAGAGGGAATCTTTGGAGTCAATCGTGTCGTCAATGCACTGTCCTACTCCTTGGCCACCGGAACAGTTGGAAGCTCAGTCACTGGGATCGTTTTTGATGACGCCAACCGAGATGGGTCTGGAAGCGGCGATAGCGGCATTGCCGGCGTGACGGTTTTTGCGGATACCAACGGCAACGGGGTACAGGATCCAAGTGAACCGGGTACCGTCACCAGTGCCACTGGCGCGTTCGCTCTGAGTGTTGCTCCTGGCACGGTCAATGTGGTTGCAATCACACCAACGGACTTTGCAGCGACAACACCTGTGGTCGTTTCATCGGGTAATCCAGGTGGTGTGCAGTTTGGTTTTTCCCAAGTCAACGCCAACATTACGGGGACGACTTATGTGGACTCCAACGGCAACGGAATCCGAGACATTGGTGATCGTGGTCTTGAGGGCGTCTTCATATACGTTGACCTCGACCAAGATAATCGCCCCGACTTGGGCGAACCTCAAGCCGTTTCCGATCTGAACGGTTCCTATTCGCTTAACTTCCCTGGTGCTGGCAACTACACGATTCGCCAGGTCACCCCTGCTGGTTTCGAGCAGACGTTTCCGGCCAATGGCGAGCACAACGTGTTCTTCAATGGCATTTCTTTGTCAGACAACTTTGACTTCGGATTGCTGCCATCCCAAGATTTTGGAGACGCACCGGATACTTACGGAACGACCTTGGCTGCCAATGGTGCGAGCCACGGGATCATCACCGGTCTGCAGATTGGTAGCACGGTTGATCGTGAAATTGACGGACAGCCCAACGTTGCAGCCAATGGCGATGACCTCAACGGCGATGACGAAGATGGCGTTCGCCTGCTGAGCCCACTCGGCCCAGGCGATACCGCAACGTTTGAAGTGACCGTCACCAACACCTCGGGTGGGGACGCGTTCCTACAGGCTTTCTTGGACTTCAATCGCGACGGCGACTTCGATGATGCCGGTGAGCAATTCCGAACCGACTTAGTGGTTCCAAACGGAACTTCCAACAGCGTGATTCCGGTTGAGGTTTCCGTTCCAGCGGGTGCTTCGGTTGGTACCACGTACGCTCGATTCCGATTGAGCCAAACTGGCGGATTGAGTGCCACAGGATTCGCGACAACAGGTGAAGTCGAAGACCACTCATTCCCAATTTTGAATGCGGCAGAGATCGCAAACGCGGATGAGTTCACGATCTCGCGGAATACTCTTTCGAACCAGTTGGACGTCTTGGCCAACGATTTTCAAACGTTTGACAATCAGTTGGTGATCGACAGTCTGAACACGACTGGAACCGAAGGCATTGTGGTTCGTTCTTCGGACCAAAAGACGTTGTTCTACACTCCACCAAGCGGCTTCATTGGCCGTGATGTCTTCAGCTATACCGTGGTTGATCAGTTTGGAAACCGTTCGACCGCTCCGGTTGTCGTCAACGTCAGCTTTCAAACGAACGTGCCAATCGCATTGGACGACACGTTTGATGTGCCACAGAACAGCGTCAATCGTGCTTTGAACGTGCTCGATAACGATATCGTGAGTCTGTTCGGTGGCCTAACGATCACAAGCGTGACCTCTGGTAGTGAAGGCGGAACGGTGAACGTTGTGGGTGGTGGACAGTCCCTGCGATACACACCAATCGCCGGTTTCAACGGCACCGAGCAGTTCACCTACAGCCTTCAAGATGCGGCTGGGTCGGTCAGTTCAGCGACCGTCACTGTCAACCTGTTGCCTGGTTCACGCAACGATGATGTCGTCGACTTCTCGATTGGCATCTTCGATCCTGTGAACATCAACACGCCTATCTCCAACGTCCAAGTTGGTGATGACTTCTTGGTACGCGTCTCGGTTGATGACATTCGAGCGATTGCGAACCCAGAAGGTGTCGCATCAGCGTTCTTGGATCTGCTTTACACCGACGAGTTGGTGTCGACGCTTAACACCGACAATAACCCAGATTTTCCATTCGACATTTCCTTCGGTGGCCTGTTCTCTGGTGGTAGCGTTCTTCAACGAGGAAACGCGGACACACCTGGATTGGTCGACGAAGTCGGTGGCGTGCAAAGCATCACCAACCAGCAATCGCATTCTGGTCCTGTGGAATTGTTCACGCTACGAATGCGGGCCGTTTCACCTGGTGTAGCAGTGTTCGCTGCCGATCCGGCTGACGGAGTTGTTAGCGAGACGACCGTGCTTGCTTCCGACACCGCTTTGACGCCAAGTCAATTGCGATTGGGACGATCCGAGTTGCTGATTCTTCCTGCTTCGGGCAACTTCGCGTCCGCCATTGACGACTCGTTCCCACAAGGATTCGATTCGAATGGCAATGCGATTTCCAGCACTTCGGCGAACCGCGCTGTCTTGGACGTGTTGGCAAACGACAACAAGGGACCAACTGGAACGATTCGTGAGTTCGGCTTGGTGACCAACCCAACACTTGGAAACGTGTTCATTGATGACAGTGGAACACCAGGTGACTTGAACGATGACTTCATCAGCTACCGACCAAATGCTGGAGCGAACGGGCTGGAGCGATTCACGTACGTCACCGTGACCGACGACAATATCCGCAGCACTGCAGAAGTCACGATTGCCCTTGGCAACCAGAATGCTGTTTCTGACGTCGCTTTTGACTTCGCGCTCGTTGGCAGCGATGGTACGACTCCGATCGGAAACAGTATCTCCGTTGGTGATCGATTCGGTGTCCAGGTTTTTGCTGAAGACCTACGTGGGAATGGAACGTTTGTGTTTGCTGGGTTCCTAGATGTGCTTTACAGCTCCGGGGTCATTCAGCCAAGTGATACCAACCAAAGTGATTCGTTCGATTTCGATGTGATCTTTGGTTCCAGCTTCTTGAGTGACCCCGATACCGATTCGACGGCGGCACGACCAGGGATCATTGACGAATTCGGATCGTTGCGACGAAGCACTTCTACCAATGGTGCGAACCCCGACTTGCTGGCAACCCTGTTCTTTGATGCCGTCGCACCAGGTACCGCAAGCGTTGTCGGTTCGCCAGCGGATTCGTCTCCTTTCCAGGACACTTTGTTGTTCCGCGAGGATGATCCTGTTGATGTGTCGTTGATTCGTTATGACCAGATTTCGATCACGGTTGGTGGTGGTGCTCCGCTGCAGAACACGTCCTTCCGCCAAGATGTGAATAATGACGGATTCGTTTCGCCCGTCGACGCTTTGTTGATCATCAACGAGATGAGCCGCATCGATACGATCGAAGGTGAAGAAGGATCCTTTGTTGCAAGCAGGTACTTCCACGATGTGAATGGTGACGACAACATCAGCGGAATTGATGCACTTCAGGTCATCAACTATCTGAACCGCGCCAGCAACGTCGCTACGCGAAGCGAAGGCGAGCTTGTCGCTCCGTTGGCGTCGAACGCAGCGGTGGAAGGCACGGATCAAGCAGACGCTGTTTTCGCTGGTTTGGAACAGAATGCTCGCAAGATTGTGTCCACGGACATTTCCGGGGCTCCGTTGGTGAGTCCTCTGGAAATTGCCAGCGATGACACGAGCGAAGAAGATGAAGACATCTTGGACGTTTTGGCTGGCGACATTTCTGGATTGCAAAGCTAGTTCGCCAAAGTCCCCAGCTCCCGAATTCGAGAAAGCCGAGTCCAACAGACTCGGCTTTTTTCGTGCCGTGAGGCTTTCTGCACACCGAACGAGCAACGCTGATGTCGCGTATTTGGGAAATTTCGTTTACAAACCGGTTGGTCCCTCAGCAAAAACCGCTCATCATAGAGAGTGACTGCTATCGACGGTGACAGCCTTTTCTTACATCCGAGCGCGAAAGTCGTGCTGGTCAGACATTGAGAGCGCTCGTTTGTCTTTTCAACCCTACGCCGTGCAATGCTTGACCTGCGGAAGCAGGCTCCGTGTGACGGACCCATCACTCGTGGGAACGATCGCATCTTGCCCGAAGTGCGGGTCGATGGTGCAGATTGACTCAGCAGAGTCAGGGGGGGCAAGGCCACAAGTTGCGGTTGGTCAATCGAACGTGGACAGTGAGGCGATCACGGAAGAAGCGATCGCCATGCAACAGGAGTTGTCCGACGATCCACCGACGCTTGAGAGCGGGTTCGTTGGCGAAGAACAGCTAGCCGAGCAGGAGAGTCTCGCTGCAGACACAGCGCATCGGCCCAACCCGCTGCAATGGCAGAGCGAACGCACTCAGCGTTCTCGCCAGATCGCGCTGGTCGTCGCGCTTTCGATTTCCGGTTTGCTGCTGGCAATTGCCGTGTTCAGTTGGTTTGTGCGTTCGTCACAGACATCCAATGATCGAGTCGCCGAAGCCGATCCGACGACCGTCGAGCCTGCTGTCGAAGTTGAGTCGGAGGTGCAAGCGGCGCCCGAAGCGGAAGCAGACCCAGAAGATCCGAGTGAACCGAAAGCAGAGCAACCAGTCGTTGACGTAGTTCCGGAGACGCCCGAAGCTGAGAGTGTGGAGACCCCGGTCATTCCAACACCGGTCGAGCCGACCGTGATGGAGCCTGCGATTGCAGAGCCCGTGATTCCGGCTGATCTATTGCAGTCGTCACCGCTCGAGTTGGACAACGCAGCCAATGAGCCAGTCGGTGAAGACGATCAGAGCAAGATGATGGAGTTGCCTCCTGAGTTGCAGATCTTCACTCAGGATCTGCTTGTCGACGGTGCGCAGCAAATGACACCAACACTGAAAGCACCCCCGACGATGGAGGAGATCGTTGAGATTGAAGAGGCGGCGGAGGCTGAAGATCCTATCGTTGCTGCCAGAACGAAAGAGTTGAACCTGCGAGCTGACTTGGGAATCGAGTTGGCGCTGTCGTCCAAGGGCTATCCACTCGCCGACTTGATGTTGTTGATCGGACAGGTCACGACCGTTCCAATTCAAATCGATTGGGTGTCCTTGGATCTCGCTGGAATCGATATCAAGTCGAGGGTGAAGGTCCCGCAGGGCTGGCACACTGCTGGTGAAATACTCGATATCGTTGGTAAGTCGCTAGGGGCGGAGATCAGAGAGGAAGAGTCGCTCGTCGTGTTCACAGTCAGCGACGCCACTTTCGATCAGGCGTTTCAAGAAATCACGGATCTGTCTGACTTCCATGACACAGAATTGGCGATCAATGTACTCAATCGCTTTTTGGGCAAAGCCGGCAAGGCTTTGGAAGTAGGGACGACTCGCGAGGAGAAGCAACTCGCGGCGTTTGCAGTGGATTCTCTGCGACGGATGCACGAGTTGCCGCCAAAGGTTGCTGACGATCGTTTGCGGCACTGGGCCCTGGCCGCGGAGCGTGATTCGGTGCAATGGCCGCTGGTCAAAGTTGGCATGGCGGGGCCGCAAACGGATGCTCCGATTGCAATCGCCGAGTTTCTTCGTGAAACCGCTCGAAGAAACGGAGCGACTTGCGTGGTCAACTGGCACGATTCGCATCGTCAAAGTGTGACACCTGAGAAGGTGCTGTTTCCGCACAACGAAGCCGATCCGACGACCACACTGCAAAGTGCGCTCAGTCGATTCGATTTGCAAGTGCGACAGGTCGATCAGCAGCGTTGGTGGGTGGGGACCGAGCCGACTTATGATCTATTGCCCGTGGTGGTTTGGACCGCACCTCTTGGCGAAAGTCGTGACCGCTTCGTTCGTCAGATCACCAGCATCATGTCTGGCAAACCGAGTGATCCGTTTCAGATTGCGATCGATCCTCAAAGTGATCGCGCACTGTTGCTACTACCTCGATACGTCGTCAGGCAGTTGCCAAAGATCATTGGCACGCTCGCCGCAAACTGAGCGATTCAAGCTGCACTAGGCGGCAGCTTGATTTTCGTGTTTGACTGGCAAGCGAATGATAAACGCGGTGCCGCGTCCCACCGAGCTCTCGACCCGAATCCGTCCGTGATGCATGTCAACGATCTCTTTGCAGGCTGCCAGTCCAAGTCCTGTGCCGCCTTTCCCAGACTCGTCTGGGCCATCTTTGGTGGAGTAGAAAGCGTCGAAGATATGCGGCAATGATTCTCTCGGAATGCCCGCCCCCGAGTCGCGCACGATGAGTTCAACCAATCCGCTTTCGCTGCTGGGGCTCAATCGCACCAAGATCGTGCCGCCTTCGCCCATCGCTTGTCGAGCGTTGATGAGCAGGTTCAGCAGGACGCGTTGGATTTGATTTCCGCTGGCCATCACTGGTGGCGTGTTTGGATCAAGCTCCAACTCGATTGCGACTCGATACTGTCGCATTTCACGTTCCAGCAATACTAGCGAATCGGTGATGATTGCGCCGATATCGGTGGGCTCCATGGATTCGCTGCGATTCTTCGCCTGCGCCAGAATCGTTTTTGTGATTTTTGCGGCACGCTCGGAAGCTTCAAGAATCTTATTGAGCGCCTTGTCGCGACTGGCATCATCGCGATTGCGAATGCCTAACTTTGCGTAGTTGATCACCGTCATCAGTACATTGTTGAACTCATGAGTGGCGGTGCCCGTCAACTCACCAAGAGCAGCTAGCGATTGCATTTTTCGCAATTCACTCTTCAGATACTGAATGTGCTTTTGCTGGTCGACGGATGGATCGTTGTTGGACTGCTGAGAATCCATGGTGCCTCAATTGAACCGATAGATGGTCACGAACATTCAGAGCGTTGGCTATGACTGACGTATCGTCGTTGGCATCCGAATTGCTATAAGTACGATCATGGTTCCCGCATAGATTGCCCGCTTCCACGAGCACCGGGTAGGTAAACTTCTCCGGCTTTGCGGCCTATCACGCCGGCGTCTTGCCGCAGAACGATTCCTTACAGAAATGACTTACGACCGGGAGAATCGGATGCTTCCAACAAACGATGACGCGAACGTCGTTGCCCGCTTGAAACAGCGTCTCGCCGAGGTTCGCAAACTTGGATTCAAGGTTCGCGTGGAGATGTTGGACGATCCTCAGGCATCCTGGTGTGAAATCGCGGGCATTCCCACGCTGTTTGTCGACCTCTCGCAGACAGCCGCCGAGCAACTTCAGCAGGTCAACGAGACAATTCGAGAGTGGGAATCGACTCGTTCGACCAAGGTTCACGCTTTGGAGCAGGTCGAAAACCGAGAATCCACTGAGAAACAGGCCGCGTGAAACTTGAGCTGCCTGCACACAACACCGGTCAATCGACCATAATGGTCTGAAAGATCCCGTTTCCAGTACAAGGCAGTCGCACGCGTGTTTTCCAAGCGAATGAAGTTATCGGCTGCAACGCAGTTTTGCTATCGCTTTGGGACTGGGCTGAAGGCGGGGGCGGATCTGTTGGTACTGCTGAGATCAGAGGCCAAGACCGGTCCCCCGATCCAACGCGATGCGATGACACGCCTGGCCGATGGGGCCAAGAAAGGCGAGCAGCTAAGTGTTTTGATGACGGAGAATGATGCCTTCTTCCCGCCACTGATGGCCGCAATGATGCGAGTCGGTGAAGCGACGGGACGAATGGAGCGAGCTTTGTTGACGCTCAGTGCGCACTACCAGCGCCAACTAGAGACCCGACGATTGTTCATTCGATCGATCTCCTGGCCGATGCTGCAGCTGTTTGCCGGAATCAGCATCGTGTCCTTGCTGATTTACCTGATGGGCATTTTGAAGCCTGCTGGAGGCGGCCGGATGACGGATCTGCTGGGATTCGGTTTGTATGGACCGCAAGGTGTGCTTTGGTTTTGGTTCTACGTAGGAATTGTGCTTGGGCTGATCGGGCTCGTGATCTGGGGCTTCATGCGAAACATCGGTGGCGTTCAGAATATCGTGCCCCTGATTTACAAGATTCCCAAGCTTGGCGCTTCCATTCAAACGATCACCATTTCACGATTCTGTTGGACGATGGCGATGTCGTTGGATTCGGGTTTGGATCCCGTCCGTTCGATTCGACTTGGTCTAGATAGCACGGACAGTGAGTACTACCGTTCGGGAGGCGACGATGCAGAAGTGGCCATTCGACAAGGCGCGACGCTCGCTGGAGCCATCGAAGCCACTGCCATTTTCCCGAGTGAGTTCATCGCTCGAGTCGAGATCTCGGAGCACTCTGGGACGGACGCAGAAGGAATGGATAACTTAGCAAAAGAGTATGACGAGCGAGCCAAAGGAGCCATTCGATGGTTGACTGGTTTGGCGACCATTTTGATTCGCGTCACAGTGATCCTGTTTGTTGTCTACTTGATCTTCCGCATCGCATCGACCGTCTTTGGTTTCTATGATGCGGCGTCGGAGCCGATCTTGCCTCGGCGTTGATCCATTCGGTTGGGTGCTTTGGCGAAATTGACGCAGTTCTGATAGAGTCTCTCGATGCATCAATGTGCCCACCATCACGCCGGCGACGACTATGGCCGCGCCTTCGCAATCGGCGTCGGATTGAATTTAGCGTTCGTGGTTGTGGAAGCAACGTACGGCTGGGCAGCTGGATCTTTGGCGCTGTTGGCCGACGCCGGGCACAATCTCAGCGATGTGCTGGGACTCTTGATGGCTTGGGGCGGGTTCGCTCTCGCGAAGGTAGCTCCCTGCGATCGGCGAACTTACGGATGGCGGGGCACAACGATCTTGGCAGCGCTGTTCAATGGGTTGTTGCTGCTGGTCGCAATTGGAGGAATCGCCTGGGAGGCAATCGGGCGACTGAACGATCCACCTGAAGTCGCAGCCCCGACTGTCATTGTGGTTGCTCTGATTGGCGTGATCATCAATACGGCGACTGCGATGCTATTCATGCGAGGTCGTGACAAAGATCTGAACATTCGCGGGGCCTACCTGCACATGGCAGCCGATGCATTGCTGTCGCTCGGAGTCGTGATTGCAGGGATTCTGATTGCTTGGACTTCCATGAATTGGATTGACCCGGTCACCAGTTTGGTCATCTCGGCAGTGATCTTGATTGGAACTTGGGGGTTGCTTCGCGAGTCGATTCACTTAGCCATTCAAGCCGTTCCGCCCGGCATCGAGTTGGACGAGGTGAATCGTTTCCTTGGCGGTCTTCCCGGGGTTACCGAAGTACACGATTTGCATGTGTGGGCCATGAGCACCACCGAGTTTGCGTTGACCGCACACTTGGTTCGGCCAGAGGAGTCCAACAACGACGGATTGTTAAAGCAGGTTGGCGAAGATCTACACGATCTTTTTGAGATCACCCACACAACGATTCAAATCGAACGCTCGGTCGATGATGCGAATTGCAGCCAAGCTCAGGAGGGGACGCTTTGATCAAGTGATCTGATCAAAGAACTGGTCGAGGGCGGGCTCGATGGTGGATGGCATGTGCCTTGATAACTTGCCGCGCGCGATCATGGACTCGACATCAACGACCCCGATCAGACGGTTTGTCGCGTCAACGACCGGAATCAAGCGAGCCTGTCTTCCAGTTCTCATCAGTGCTGCATCCAGCAGTTCATCGACTTGCATCCAGCCGACCATTTTTTCGTGGTCGATCAATTGACCGGCTGTGGTCATTGGATCTTTCCCGGTTACGACCGCGTCGATCACCTCGCGTAGTCCAAGCATTCCCACAACGGTTCCGGGTAAGGACACCACTGGCAAAGCAGGGGCATCAATCGTTTCCCAACGCTGCGCGATTTGAGAAAGCGGCATGTCCATTGCAATTGATTCTTGGGAATGGATCATGACCTGGCGTACTGTCAGGCCACGAATGGATTCCATCACATCCACCTGTCGAGCTTCCGCGATGCCGGCGTAGCCAATGAAGGCGGCGATCAAGACGGGAATTGGGTTCGGCGGGTCGGAACTAAGCGCCAGCACGGCCATGATCACAGCGCACAGTAGTCCCACCCGCGATGCGATCCAGGTCGCGCGGCGGTAATCCATTGTCATCGCCAGCAAGCTTCGGAAAACGCGTCCACCGTCCATCGGAAACGCTGGCACCATGTTGAACAGCACTAGCATCAAGTTCACCATCAGCATCACGACAGCGAACGTGGTCCAAGAAGGATTCGACAGTTCCATGATCGTCGCGATCATTTCCTCGTCCAATGGCTCTGCCGAGAACATCGAACCGAAAGACGCGACGATGGCTGATAGGGCACTGCCGTCACTGATCGTCAAGAATCCAATCAGTAACAGGCTCGCGATCACGACATTGACAGCAGGTCCTGCAACGGCAACGACCAACTCCTGCCATGGGATTCGCGGCATGCGTTTCAGGCGGGCTACACCGCCAATCGGCAGCAAAGTGATATCGGCGGTTCCGATCCCAAATCTGCGCGCCGCCATCGCGTGTCCGTATTCGTGCAGAGTCACGCACGAAAACGCGCCCAGCAGCATTGCCACCGCAAATGCCATCGCGCCAATTCCGTCCGCCCGGTTGCTGATCGCCGCATAGGCCACCAACAGTCCAAACGACCAGTGGACGTACAGACCAATGCCCAAGAACGTCCCCAATTTCAGTCGGCGATCTAACAGGCTTTCCGGCAAAAGGAGACTCCGTCACAATGTTCGGCAAATCACTCCATTCATCCTATCGAATTTTTCGCCATTCTCCGAGTGCCAGTCGAATGTTACGCCACAAGCTAATTCATCCACAAATCTCCGCGATCCTGGCGGCCGCCGGCCACCATAGCACCGTTTTGATTGCCGACGGGAATTACCCTGCAGCAAGTAAACGCGGTCCGCGGGCTGAATTGATCAGCCTGAACCTGATGCCGGGCGTCCCAACCTGCGATCAGGTACTCGAAGCACTGCTTTCGGCGGTTCCGGTCGAAGCCATCCAAACAATGGAGACAGAGGCCAGTGGACCCTACGCGTTGGAGGGTGATCCGCCTGTCTGGGAGGACTATCGCAACACGATCAAGAAAGCAAAGCTCGATGTCGAACTGCAATCAGTAGACAAGTGGGCTTTCTATGAAGCCGTCAGCACACAGGACCATGTGTTGACGATTCAAACTGCTGACCAGCAACGCTACGCCAACATCTTGCTAACCATTGGTGTCCGTATGGACTGATCTTGCTCACGGGATGTGCAACGAGAGATCACAGGCAACTAGTCTGTCTTTTTCAAACCGCGGTTTGTAATCAGCGACGTTCCCAAACCCTCGCGGAACTCTGGATTCACAAATGATTCCGGAACGTCCCTGATGGTAAAAAAGTCGATGTTGGGTTTCTGCATCTCGTCGACTTTTTGTTGGACGGTTTCTCCCTTGGCTAGCAGGATGGACGGAGGAACGCCAGAGATCGAAACGGCTGCCCACTGAGGCTGGCCGTTGATGGCGATCAAGATCGAAGAGATGAACGGGCGGACCGTGGCTGATTCGGTTTTGACGGGTGCGGATGATGATGAGCCGAATGGCCAACCACTGAACGAAGGTGGCCGCAAGCGACTCGAGGGCGGTCCGAATCGCGAAGAGGGGGGACCAGGACGACTCGACGGTGGACGCGTCTGTCCGGGAAATGATCCGCTAGGAGGTGTCAGGCCTGGGAATGCACCAGCACCGAACCGGTAGTGAACGGTTTGGCTGGGGCCGCGATGTATCTTCGCGAGCACAACATTGGAGGAAGCATCGTCGATCACCCATTCATTCTTGGCGATCTGATCGAGCATCGATTGATGAATCGCACCTTGTTCGTGATCGGACTCTACGACAAGCCGAACCTTGTCGCCTTTGTCGAAGACAATCAGTTCGTCACGTTTCAAGTACTTCACATATCCGGACGCCGATTTTCCCGGCAGACGTACAGCGCCAACACCGATTCCTCGCTGAACGCGACGGTTTTTCGTTGCCGTCACGCTGGCCGCATAGACGAGATGTCCATTCATCGTCCGCCGAACACGATCATCACCAAAGCTGCGGTACGACGCGCTATCGTCGAACTCATAACGCCATAGAGGAATTCCACGATCGATGCTGTACAGTAGCATCTCCTTGTTGGTGGTGGATAAACAAATCACATCGTTCTCTAACCACTGCACTGTTGTGGTTTTGGGCAGGGCCAATGAGCCAACGTCCACTCGTTTGGAGGATCCAGGTCGCGTGAGATCGATTTCGACCAGACTGCTATCAAGCAGCATTGCGACACGTCTTCCATCTTCTGCGATGGACAGACTCCGAATCTCTTCGTCGACCGGAATCGTCGACACTTCTCGACCTTCAACTGGATCGATGACGCGGATTCGCTTCGATTCAGGAATCAGCAAGTAGCGGCGACCCGGGGTTAGCTGGGGAGTCGGTGCCTGTGCAGATTGCTGGACCGTCGTCCAAACACTTTTACGGTCCCGATAGTCCCAGGCGATTAAGTTGCGACTGCTGTCTCGGAAGATCACCAAGCGGTCACCTACGAACCGAGCCCAGTTTCCGTCATGCCGATGGTTCTTGTTGGCCGAAGCGTACCAACTGAGCAACAGGCTGCATTGCTTGCCTGCCGGTTCTGACTTCCATAAGCTCAGGATCGGTTTGGAAGCGAAGGGGTCAACCGTCAATGCGAGTTTTCCAGCAGTGTTGTAGTCCTTCAGTTGCACGCCGGTGGTTAGCGGATGCATCCGCATCATCTTCGACTTCTTGATCGAAACCCACATCAATCGCGTGGGCAGCGCTGAAGTTGGGCTGACACGCCCGCTTTCCAGCGACGCCAGCAGCCATTGATCGGGACCGCCCAGGGGAATGATGGCGCCTACTTTATCGAATGCATTTCCAACCTCGAATGCGCTTCCGCCTTCATCCAAAGTCAACGAACTTCGCAGTGGGTCTGCTTCCAGTGGGACGTTCGCGATTGCTGATAGCTCGATATCACGAGTGCTGGAAGCATCGAACTCGACCGGTTCCTGGATGTGTGTCGTCACGACCGTCTTTCCGCCGGCGAAGCTTCCGTCTACTGAAAAGTCTCCGCCTCCGGCACTCAGTTTCTGCAAAAAACTCTGGTCGATCGTTGAGAGTTTCGCGATCTTCACGCGAATCTGTTTGTGGTCTTCCGTTCGAAAGACGACTTCTTCATTGCCGATGTGCAGGGGAACGGCGATGACAGAAAACTTCTCTTCCTGATCGCTCCAGCTTCGCCCACGACAGAGCCCGTCTTTCTCATAGGCACGTCGCACTCGATCTAACGTGAACCAGCCTCGTTTTTCACGAGAGTCGAGCTTGTACTCGCATAGCGCGCTCGTGCGGTTGGTGTCTGCAATCTTTCCTGGCAGCCACTTCGTCTTGCTCGTGTTGACTTCGATCTCCTCGCCAATTTGGTAAGGAATGTCCGCCAACAGAGATGCATGACCAAGGAACGCGAAGACCCATGAAAGTAGGAACGTGCGCAATTTTTACCCCAAATTCAATGAAACTCTTTTCGAGGCATCATTGTCGTCTCGACGCAGAACGCTTTGCAAGTCTCAGGTTCTGATTTTAAAGGGTTGCCTTGATCTCAGGTGTATCAAGGTGATGATTCAGAATCACCAATGCAAATCAGTTGCTTGAGCGTGCGGCAGTAGAATCTCGCGTTGTGGTGCGAAAGTGGACTCAGTGTCCACGTCTTGCCCGCTGGGCCAGAATCGTTGATCGACAGCAGAGCAGACTCGTCGAATGTCTCCGCAGACGAATCGATCGCGTAGACCGTGCCCAGCATGGTCGAGAAAAACACCATGTCGCCTACCGCGATTGGACTGCCAACGGTCACATGACCCCATCCATCACCTTTCGCTCGTCGATCAGCTGCGACTTCCATTCCACGGGAGTTCTGAGTGTCGGCGGGCAGGTGCTTGTCCCATTTTCGTTCTACACTGCCATTGGTTCTTGTCACCTGAACCGGAACCTGTAAATACTCGACTTTGCCACTGATCACATTGACCCGGCCAATCAGGTGCCCTTCGTGAGACATGAACAGGCAGTGATCTCCAACAATGATATTGGATTGATTGGTTGGATAGGCACGTGGCTTTTTTGCACCTTCAAGAGCGGCGTCCAAGCTCGTCTCATGCGCGTACTGTCCGCTCGACACGTCCCAGCGATAGACGTCGCATTCTTCCATCAAGGGAATATTCTTGGCTGTCGAGCCATCCTTCATGTTTAGTAGAACCAACCTGCCAGCATCGAAGCAGTAAGCAAAGCGATCGTCAAAGCGGGAAACGAAGAACGCCATTCCGCTTTTCAAGTCGCTTCGCCAAACTGTTTTTCCAGCGTCAGCCGCATCCAAGCTGGTGAGCGAAAAACCGTACGGTCGTTCCGGTGGTTGATGCCCGCCGCCACGTCCATGAAACAGAAATGATTTGCCACCAATCGTTGCGACGGTTGGTGTGTTGTGGATGCTTGTCCCATCTTCTGCGACCCAAGCGGGTTCACCGGTCAACTTGTTGAACGCACGGACGAAGGTCCAGGGCCAATTGGAAGGATCGCTTTTTCGGTCGCCTAGTTTCGAACGCATGGGGCGTCGCAGTGGATCGCTTGCGTCACGCATTGCGACGTAGAGCAACCAGTCGCCATGCAGAATGGGCTGACAGTTCTTGGCGTTGTGGCGAGTTCTGGTTTCAAACTCTCGTTCCCAAATCGACTCGCCATCGACAGTGAAGCAAGCGATTCGCCCGCCAGCGTTGATAAACCATACATGCTCACCATCCGATACGGGTGTTGGGGAGGTGTTGTCCGAGAACAACCCAGCGAATGGCATCACCTTTTTTCCGGGCAAGTCCACTTGCCAAAGTTGCTGCCCCGTCTCAGCGTCGAAGCACAGCCCGAGTAGGTCGGATCCCTTGGCTTCTTCTGGTGTTGTTCCAACAGGAAGCGGGTGATTGATGGTCAGAAAGAGTTTTCCTCCAGCGACAGCAATCCCGCTCTGTCCGGCTTCCGCCAGATCGGTTTGCCAGAGAACGTTCTGCCCCGTCGTGGCGCTCCACTGTGTCGGAGGATTCGTGTCCTGGGCAGCGGCAGGACAAACGATCGCCAGGGTGGTAAGCGATAAGATCAGCAGACTTCGTCTCATGGTTTAGATATCCAAGTCACGTACGTCGAGAGCATGTTTCTCGATGAATTCGCGACGCGGTTCAACCTTGTCGCCCATCAACAAACGGAACATTTCGTCGGCAGAGCCAGCGTCGTTCAAGTTGACTTTCAAGAGCGTTCGGTTGGCGGGATCGAGGGTTGTTTCGCGGAGCTCCTCCGCGTTCATCTCGCCCAGTCCTTTAAATCGTGTGACTTGGAGCCCTTTTTCACCAGCTGCACGCACTTCGGGAAGCAGATCGCGGAGGTCACGAAGTGGACGACGTAAGTCTTCACCGCGAACCAATTCGAATCGAGCACTGGTCGATCCCGTTCGTTCCACTGGAATCAGGTCGTCCACACTGAACCCAAGCGGCTGCAAGTCTTTCAGTCCGCTGTTGATCGTTCGGACCTCATGCAGTTCGGCGAGGTGAGCAGTGTTGGCTTTCTTGAGTTCAGCGGCTTCCACTTCCGCGTCGGTTGGTTTCGCTGGAGCTTCGGCGCCTTCTTCAGGCATGATGGTGTCTTCTTCGTCCTCACTCTCGGTGTCCAGCGTCAGCGTGTTCTCGTTGAGGTACGTTTCGACTTCATCTTGGTTGTGGAACCAATGCTCTTCGTTGGAGTGCGTCAGCATCAAGGTTGGCAACTTATTGGTGACGGGGTCCAACCGCAGGGCGTGAGCACGAATGCTAACACCGCGCTGCTCCAAGGCCAGGATCGACTCTTCCATCGAAGCCAGGGCGGTGCACAGTTCACGCATCTTTTCGCCCTCGACCCGGCGTCCGTCTTCCGCTTCGAAGAACGTGTCGCTGAGTCCACGTTCCATCAATTGGGACTTCATTTCGGTGTCGGACTGAATGTAGTAACGCTTCTTTCCCTGTTGTACGCGGTACAACGGGGGCTGAGCGACGTAGACATGACCGCGTTCGACCAGTTGGTGCATCTGCCGGTAAAAGAAGCACAGCAGCAACGTTCGGATGTGGCTACCGTCCACGTCCGCGTCAGTCATGATCACGATCTTGTTGTAGCGCCGCTTCGAGATGTCCTGGTCGGCACCAATTCCGGTTCCGATCGCCTGGATCATCGACTGGACTTCGGTGTTCTCTAAGACTTTCGCTTCTCGGCTCTTGTAAGCGTTGATGATTTTTCCACGAAGCGGAAGAATCGCTTGGTAGTCTCTCATTCGCCCACCCTCGGCTGATCCACCAGCCGAGTCACCTTCCACCAGGTACAGTTCGCATTCGTCGGCAATCTTACTGATGCAATCGCGTAGTTTTCCCGGCAATCCTCCGCCACCCAGGGCGTCTTTTCGTTTTCGCAGCAAGTCTTTTGCCTTGCGAGCGGCTTCGCGTGCCTCGGCCGCGAGCAGCCCTTTACGAACAATGCTTTGAGCAACGCGGGGATTCTCTTCGAAGTACTTGCTGAGCTGTTCGCCAACACCGCCACTGACGATGCCATCGACTTCGCTATTGCCTAGCTTGGTCTTCGTTTGGCCCTCGAACTGAGGATGAGGGACGCGAACGCTGATCACAGCCGTGATGCCCTCGCGGAAATCATCGCCACCAGGCGTGACACCTTTGAACAGATTCGCTTTCTTTCCGTAGTTGTTCAGCGTCCGCGTCAGCGCGGTGCGGAAACCGGACACATGAGTACCGCCTTCGATCGTGTGAATGTTGTTCACGTACGACTGAACGTTCTCGGTGTACTCGGTACTGTACTGCATCGCAATTTCAAACTGCGTGCCATCCTTCTCGCCTAGGATATGAATTACATCGCCGTGCAGTGTGTCGCTTGCGCGGTTGAGATGTTCGACGAATTCGATCAGTCCACGTTCGTATTTAAAATCACCGCTTTCGCCGTTGCGCTCATCAAGAAACTTGATATGGACGCCACTGTTGAGAAACGCAAGTTCTTGAAGTCGCTTGTACAGCGTGTCGAAGTTGTATTTGGTGACACTGAAGATCTGATTGTCGGCTTTGAACGTCGTCTTCGTACCAGTCTTTTTGGTCGCACGACCCTTGCGGACCGGTCCCGTTGGGACACCACGCTCGTACTCTTGAGTCCAGGTGAAGCCGTCGCGACTGACTTCTGCTTCGGCCCACTGGCTAAGGAAGTTCACAACCGTGACACCAACGCCGTGGAGGCCCCCGGAAGTTTGGTAAGCCCCTTTTTCGAACTTGCCTCCGAACTTCAGGACAGTCATCACGCCTTCCAGCGTCGTCACGTCACGGTCGAGCTCTTCAGAGAGTTGTTCATGGCGGGTCACTGGAATTCCGCGACCATCGTCCTCGACCGTAACGCTGCCATCGTTGTGGACCGTGACAGTCACCGCTTTGGCGAAATCCGCCATCGCTTCGTCAATGGAGTTGTCGACGACTTCGTAGACCAGGTGGTGCAGTCCGCGCGTCGCGGTATCCCCAATGTACATACCGGGCCGTTCACGAACATGCTCGAGGTCCGAAAGGTGTTGCAAATCCTTGTCGGTGTACTCGGCGTTGGCACTGGGAAGAGTCGAGACGGCGGGGGCATCTGCCCCATTTTCGCCAGACGATGGGGCGGGGGAATCCGCTTCGGGAGCGTCGCTCATTTAGACCTACAAGCCGTCGAAGATAAAGGGTTTGGAACGAGTTTGGGTAAACCGTCAGCGAGCCTTTTCTCTGCCATCAGCGAGTGCTGCTCAGCAGGAATACGGACGCTTTCCAATGAATCGACCATTCTACCTTTTTTAGTCCGTTTCCGCGATGCGGTATGGCCCTGAAAACGACCTGAGGACCCCGAAAAAAGCGAGGTTTCTTTCGACCAGCTCCGCTGTTGAAGCGGGCGTCCTTGGCAGTCGATTTGGGGCCGGTTTCCGACTTGCCTACCGAAGCAATCTCAGGGCTGGGGGGCCCCTTGTTTCAGGACTTTTCGAGGTACTTCTGGTAGGCGGCAACGGCAAGCTCATCGCAACGCTCGTTCTCCACATGTCCAGCGTGCCCTTTGACATGCTCGTATTGGACTTCGTGCTGCTGCATCAAGGTGTCCATCTGCTTCCACAATTCGACGTTTTTAACCGGCACCAGCTTGGATCCGTCTTTGCGTTTCCAGCCACGCTTTTTCCATCCAGCCATCCAGCTGCTCATTCCCTGAAGCACGTAGCTGCTGTCGGCGTACAGCGTCACCTGGCACGGCTCGCTGAGGGCTTCCAGCCCGCGAATCACGGCGGTTAACTCCATTTTGTTGTTGGTGGATTCTGGTTCCCCATCACTTCTCTCCAGCTCTTTCCCTGTCGTGTTGCATCGCAAAATGAAGGCCCAGCCGCCGGGGCCGGGATTGCCACTGCATGCACCATCCGTAAAAAGGCTGACTGATTTCATTGAACTTCGCGGAAAATGTGAGAAGGGAAACGACCGAGCGAGAAAGGTGACCGCCAACTTAGAAGATTCAGTCGCTCTATCGTAGGGCAGACGCGGTTTGGGGGAGCTGGGCTGTCAGCACTCGGTCGAGCTTAGGTGGGGCACTGCCGTTCAAAACAACGGAAGATGCTTTTTGAACGGAACAAGATTTTGCCCCTATCCCGAGAAACGATACAATTCGGGCTGGTCTGTGTTCACCCAACTTTCGATCCAGAAGTCTGCCATGCCTGCTAAACACTCAATCACAAGATGGTCGTGTTTCGTTCCAGTCATGTCATTGATGATGACCAGTGGCGTGATTTCACTATCTTCATTGCAGGCCCAGATGGTCTACACCCAAGTTCCGTTTCAGCAGATCAATTCAACGAGTTCCACTGGGAGCAACATCAATTGGAACCTGCAGGGGCCAAACTGGTTTGCCAATTTCGGTGGGGGCGGTCCGCTCTTGCCACCTTTTGGTGGTCCAGTGAACGGAGGTGTTAGCGGTGGATTTGGATTCGGAGGTGGCGGAGTCAGTGGCAACCTCGGATTCAGTTTGGGTCAGGGCAGCAGCAGTTCGATTTCCAGCACAACACCCTCCCTGACAACAATGAACGGATACCCGGGCAGTATCTCTTCCTCCGTGGTTAGGCCTTTCGTGACCGGCTTCACGCCGATCGTGGGAGACTACGTCGGCGCGATGCAACCGATGGAGTCCTCTGCCGAGGCGGGGCGACAGATCGCACAGCAGCAGATGTCGACGCTTCGGCAATCGCAGGCGTCGCTGCACAACAAGAAGTTGAGCGAGTACTTACGGCGTGCCGAAAAGGCCGATGAACGTGGCGACAAACGAGTTGCTCGGGCCAACTATCGCGGTGCGATCGCGCTCGCATCGGAGCCTCTGAGATCCCAGTTGCAACTTCGTATGCAGCAAATGTTGAAGAGACCGGTCAGTAAGTAGCAGTCGCTGGTGTAGCAGGCCGTATTGCTGGAATCGGATCGAAGCGCTAGCCTTGGTGACGTCGAACCATACAATTTTGGCCACTTTGCATGATGCTCACTCTCTTCCAAGCCAACCATCCGGTTTCGTTCTTGCTCGCGTCGGGGATCGACGAGACGCCGATTGAACCGGCGGCAACCTGGATCATGCTTTTGTTCGCCACCATCATGATGGCGACTTATGTGGGAGTCGCGGTCGAACGTTTTCACAAGACAGTTGCCGCGCTGTGCGGTGCAGCTGTGTTGGTTGCCTTGGGGTTGTGTCTCGGCTTGTTCGAGTACCCGAAGATCTATGATTTCCTGAAAGAAGACCTCAATATCTTCGGTGTCATCATTGGCACTGGAATCTTGGTAGACGTGGTCGGAAAGAGCGGCCTCTTTCACTTCATCAGCATGTGGATCGTGCGACTGACCGGTGGGCGCGCATCGACGCTCTTTCTGACGCTGTGTTTGGTCACTTTCGTTTTCGTCGCCGTGCTAACGATCGTTCCGGCAATGTTGATCCTCAGTTCACTGGTGTTGGTGATCTGCCGATCGCTCAATTACAAGCCGATGCCGCTGCTGCTGAGCGTTGCGATCTGTGCCAACAGCGGCGCGATTGCCACTTTCGCCAGTGGATTGCCCAACATCATGATCGGCACTGCGGCGGAAATACCCTACGTGCACTTCTTGCAGGTTTCGCTGCCCTACGCAGCGGTCAGCCTGATGGCTGCGATCATCCTGTTGCGGTTCTTTTTTCGTAATGACTTGCCGTGGAAACAATCTGCAGAAGAAAAACAGGCGCTCCGCGAGCAGATCGAGTCCTTTGATCCTTGGGCCATGGTCGAGGATCGTCGCGTGTTGATTCGCAGCGGTACGATTTTGGGGCTGACCGTGATCGGTTTTGTCTTCGCTCAACAGATGGGTGTGGGCATGGACTTCATTGCGATGGTGGGTGCCACCGCAGCTCTGCTGTTCGCGGGCAAAGGCGTCGAGGACGCGATCGATAAAGTGAACTGGACGGTGATCCTGTTTTTCATGGGGCTGTTCGTGATCATCGGTTGCGTCAAGCAAACCGGTGCGCTCGCAGTCGTTGCCAAAGCCGTGATCGCGTTTTCCGACAACGACATGAACTTACTGATTCCACTGATGGGCGGGTTCTCTGCGATCGCCAGTTCGATCGTGGACAATATTCCCGTGGCAGCCACCCTGATTCCGATCGTTCAAGACATCTCGGGCGACTCAGTACCTGCCGAACCGCTATGGTGGACGTTGATCATTTGTTGCAACTTGGGCGGCAATGGAACACCGATCGGATCAATCTCTTGCGTGATTGCAATCTATGCACTCAAGCGAGAGGCGAATGAGCACGTTAGTTGGGGGGCGTTCTTGAAGATCGGTGGATCGATCATGGTGATACAGGTGGTCGGTGCGATCATCTACGTGATGCTCTGTCATTCGCAGGGCTGGTTGCCGGATTTAGCACCACACTAACCTCGACCGAACTTTTCTTTTCAGTAACGCTGTTCCACGAACGCGAAAAACATGAGCGAATCAGAATCGAACGATCTTGACCGAGACGTTGACGCGTCCATGCGGATGTTTGAAAAGTCGAAAGTTGGACCCGCAGCGACGATCATTCCAGCGAAGCCTGGCAAGGTGCTGCTGGTACTGGATGGCTCTCCGCAAGACGACAGTTCAACCAATGCAGCCAACCATCTGCAGAGCCGGTTTCGGTCGGAAACGCTGATCTTGGATGCCCGCGACAAGGCGGAGGGAGACGAGACCGATTTGGCCGCCGATCGCGCGGCTGCTGTTCCAGGCTCCGTCGAAATCAAACGTGGTGAAGGTGACGCCTACGATGTAATCCTTGCCGCCATTGACGAGCATCAGCCAGACCTGTTGATCGTGCCATGTCCTTTTGGACGCTCGTTCGAGCACATTGGTTCCGATAGCGCGGGAACCGTGATCGACGTTTTGTTGTCGCGTTGCCCCAAGCCGATTCTTGTGATTCGACGTGACGATCAGTTGCTGGCAGACTGCGCGAAGACCGTTTCGATGATCGTTGGCGGTGAGTGTGAAATGGAAAATGTGGCTGCGGCCTGGGTCTTTGGGCTCGCCGCAACTGCTGCAACGGTGACCCTGAACCTCGTCATTGAGAAAGAGCAGTTCGAGAACATTCGATCGATCTTGGAAGCGCTCGATCCCGACACGAACTTGGATCCAGAACAGTTCAGTGATGCTCTCACCAAGACGCATCAGTCGATTCACGGTGCGATGGCCAAGACAGCAACGAGCTTAGGGATGAACTATCATCTGAAGCCAGTTGCGGGAGAGATTGCCCCACCGAATCCGCTCAGTGAATCCGAGCGGATGCTGTTGGTACTGCCGTTGGAAGTGGATGATCGATTCGCACAAGGGTTTGTTCAGGATCGCATTCGACGAAGTCCCCATCCTGTCCTGATCGTACCTGGTCACGTGGCGACGTGATCCGACGAATGGCGTGATAAAGAATCATCGATGACCTCGTTCGCTTTCGAACCGATCTACGGCTCTTTGCTGCTGGCGATGTTGATCGCCGCTGTGACGATCGCGGTTGTCTTGATCGTCACTCCACCCACCGACAACACTTCTCATCGCCGCTGGTTGATCGGGCTCCGGTTGTTGGCCGCATCGATTCTGTTGTTGTCGCTGCTTCGGCCAGCCCTGCTTCGAACGGACAATCGCCCCGCTGACGCTTCGCTGGTGGTCGCCATCGATACGTCACGCAGCATGACGTTGCCTGATGGTAGCGGAGGCGAGCGATGGAGCACTCAGGTGGAGGCATGGAGGCAGCTTTCCAGAGGCGTAGGAGGTCTCGAGTCGTTGGAGGTACGACTGCTTTCGTACGACTCAACCGTGCGCTCGCTGCCCACGGTTGCGCCAGAAAGTCTGGATGGTATTGCGCCAGTCGGAGAGATGACCGATTTGGCCGCGGCCGCCCTGGCAACCATTCAAGCCGCCAAAGGCCAACCCATCGCTGGCGTTGTACTGATGGGCGACGGAACCAATACGGCGCCTCTCCAAGGGACCGGCGCGCAACGCGTCGTCGAAACACTGGACTCTTTAGGTGTGCCTTTTTGGACGGTTCCGATTGGACCACCAAGCGGGCAATCCGCCTCTCGCGACGCAGCCATCGACTCTTTGAGCGAACACTATCAGTTGTTTGCTGGAAACCAAGTTGACATTGACTTTCAGTTGATCTCGCGTGGCCTAGCGGGAATCAGCGTGCCACTGACACTGACCTGGATTGATCAGGAGGGGAAAGCTACTGAAATAGCGACGCGAAGCGTGAATGTATCCAAAGCCAACGAGGTGACGCCGCTTTCGGTTTCCGTTCGTGCACCTGCACCCGGTGCGTATCGCCTTCGAGTGGAGGCGAGGAAACAGAACGGCGAACTCGTCACGACCAACAACTTTCAAACAGCATTCGTTGATGTGCGTGAGGGCGGTGGCCGGGTGTTGTATCTGGAAGGCACGTTGCGGCAAGAACAATCCTACTTGCGCCGTTCACTACGCCGATTCCAAGATTTGGATCTGACCTATCGGTGGATTCCTGAGGACACCTCGAAGACTTGGCCCGTTGATTTCAGTGACTGGTTTCAGCCGGGGAAATTTGACGTCTATATCATCGGGGATCTGGATGCCAGCGCGCTCGGTCCGAAGCAACTCGGCGAGCTGGCGGAAGCCGTCTCTGCAGGGGCGGGCGTGATCACGCTTGGCGGTCGCCAAAGTTACGGTGCTGGTGGATACGCGACGACTTCGTTGGCCGAAGTGTTGCCAATCCGGATGGACGCGGCGCGGCGTAAGCTGCCCGGTGCGATCGAGTCCAAACCTCGAGATCAATTGAACGATGCTTTCGAGATTCAATTGGCTCGCCGCCATCCAATCACCGATCTGGGCGGTGACGATCCCTCTTCCGTTTGGGCGCAACTACCGAAAATGCCTGGCGCGAACCGATTGATCGGCGCCAAAGTGGCACCGGGCGTTCAGAAACTCTTGCAGACGCCCGATGAACTTCCGCTGCTCGTGGTTGGTGAGTACGGTCGTGGTCGCACCGCGGCGCTAGCCATCGATTCGACTTGGCGCTGGTGGCGCGGCGGAAAGCCCGATGCTCATCGTCGCTTCTGGCGTCAGTTGGTGCTTTGGCTACTGGCTCGCGAGGAGTCCGGCGGCGACAAAATCATGATTGAAATGGATGCTCGTCGGTTTTCGGTGGATCAGCCACCTGCGTTCAGCGCCTCCATTGCCACGCTTCAGCAATCGGCAGCCAACACCACGCTGATTGCCGAAGTGGTGGATGCGGAAGGGCAGGCAACGCCAGTGGATGTGAGTTCCGTCATTCGCAGTGACAACTCGGCGCAGGAAACCACGATTCGCGGTAGCGTGCCAAAGCTGAAGGCCGGGTTCTATCGACTTCGCGTTCGGTCAAAAATAGACTTGCCATCACTCGATGCAGAAGAAATGGCGTTTCAAGTCGTTGATGATAGTCGTGAGCTTGCACGACCGATGGCCGACCCCGTTTACCTTCGGCAGTTGGCTGCTCTGACGGCAGATCATGGTGGAGCCGCATTCGATCCGGAAGACATCAACGATCTGATCGAGACGATCAAGCAGCGACGGCGAAAGGCAGAAACGCCAATCGTCGAAAAGTTCCGACTTGGCGATGGTCCGATCAGCGGCTGGATCCTCTTCGCGATCTTCACGGGATCACTTTCCACGGAATGGTGGTTACGCCGCCGTTGGGGGTTGGTCTAGCAGTCCTGGCAGCTCAACGTCAACTTGTTGTTGTGCCTCGGTTGCGCCGCAGTTGTCCGCACGCAGCATTGATGTCGCTGCCCTTGCGTTGCCGAAACATAACATTCACGCCGCCGTCTTCCAGTGTTTGGCGAAACTCGGCGATCGACCACTGACTGGGCGTTTTGTAGGGCAATCCGTCAACCGGATTGTAGGGAATCACGTTCAGCATCGCAGTCCGATGGCGAAGCAACTGCACCAATTCCATGGCACTGGCAGGTGAATCGTTCACTCCGCCCAAGAGCACGTACTCAAAGGTCAAACGCCTGCCACTGGATTCAAAGTAGCGATCGGCAGCATCCAGGATCGCTTCGACACCGATGTTCTTATTGACGGGGACAAGCTGACTTCGCAGTTCATCATTCGGCGCGTGGAGGCTGACAGCGAGGTTGTAGGGGATTCCTGTCTTCGCCAATCGATCGATTGCCGGAGGTAAGCCAACTGTACTGATCGTGATTCGTCGTGGGCTGATGCCCAACCCGTCGGCGCTGCGTGCCATCGCAAGAGCAGCTAAGACGTTCTCCAAGTTTGCCAGCGGCTCGCCCATCCCCATCATCACGATATGACTCAATCGATCGTCATCCTCAAGCCGTGATTGCAGCAGCAGCATTTGCTCCAGGATCTCGCCTGTCGTCAGGTTGCGATCAACGCCGTCCAGGCCGCTCGCGCAGAACACGCAGCCCATCGCGCAACCCACTTGGCTGCTAACGCAAATGCTTCGCCGTATGCCGTCCCGCAGCAGAACGCATTCGACTTCGCCGCCATCGGGGAGCCTGACGAGGATCTTGTCGGTGCCATCCTTGGATTCGATAGTCTCCGCTGCCTGGGTAACCAAAATCCGAAACGAATCGGCCAACAGCTGACGAAGTGCCTTGGGGAGGTCGCTCATTTCGGCGAAGTCTGTGACTCTGCGCTGATACACCCAATGGATGATCTGTTTGGCGCGGAAAGCAGGCTGACCCTGTTCCTTCAACCAAGCTTTGAGTTCGCCCTCATCCACATCCAGCAAATGACGTCGATCATCTGATGACGCGGGAGTGGCAACAGCGTTGGCGTCGACGACGGGGAGATTCACAAAACGAACAGGGGAATGAGTGGGGGGATTCGGAGAACTCGGACAATCAACCTCGGCAACAAGTGCTCAAATCGCGTAACCTAGCAGCACCGATGAGAGACTCTGCCGCAAAGCGACAGTGGTCCCGACCAGTTGTAGTTCCGATGTGTTTCCGATTGAGTGTAACCTGCTGATGACAAAGATCGAAGTCGATACTGACGCCGCCCTTGAGCGATTCCTCACAATCACAGCCATCTCCGGGCGTAGTGGTGAGGAGGCCGACGTTGCTGCCAAAATTGTCGAAATGCTGCGAGAAGCTGGCGTCGATGAATCCCAGATCGCGTTCGATGGAGCGGAAACTCGGACGCGTTTGGCTGGCAATTGCGGCAACCTGATTGTCAGTCTCCCGGGCAACGGAACGGGAACTCGGACGCTGCTGTCTGCCCACATGGACACCGTGCCAATCTGCGTCGGAAGTCAGCCTGTCGTCGAAGGTGACGAGGTTCACAGTAGCGCTGCAACTGGGCTTGGTGCCGACGACCGCGCAGGATGCGGGGCCATCCTGACCGCAATTGTCGAGCGTCTTGGAAAAGGCGATGAAAACTATCCGCCAGCTGTGATCAGCTTCCTGGTTCAAGAAGAGATTGGGTTGGAAGGTGCTCGGAATTTGGACGTCCAGAAGATCGGCCACGTTGATCGCGCGTTCAATTTTGATGGCGGGACCGTCGAAAAGCTGACGACCGGGGCGATCGGCGGCGAGCGAATGACAATCAAGCTCAACGGCATCCCCGCGCACGCCGGCGTGGCTCCCGAGAAAGGAGCCAGCGCGATTGTGATGGCGGCTCGCGCGATCGCAGACTTGGACGCCCGTGGATGGCTTGGCAAAGTCGTGCAAGAAGAAGGGGAGGGGACTTCCAACGTCGGTGTGATCAACGGCGGCGAAGCAACCAACGTGATCACTCCTGAGGTTCATCTGCGCGCCGAAGCAAGAAGTCACAGCGCTGAGATGCGCACCAAGATCGTTGCCGAGATTCGCGCTGCCTTCGAGAAAGCAGCCAATGAAGTCAGCAACGAGGCAGGTGAGTCTGGTGCTCTGGAGTTCGACTCGCACGTGGACTATGAATCGTTTTCCCTTGCCGAGGACCATCCATCGATCGCTGCAGCGATGACGGCTGTTCGCCAGATAGGGCGTGATCCGTTTGCCGAAGTTTCCAATGGTGGGCTCGATGCCAACTGGCTGTTCCGTCATGGAATCGAGGCCGTCACCCTTGGTTGCGGACAAAGAAAAATTCATACCGCTGATGAGCGACTTGTGATTTTGGATTATCACGACGCGTGCCGAATTGCAACGTGGTTGATCACCGACGGAGCGGAAAATGGATGATGACGACGAACTCTGTTTGTGCTTCCATGTCAGCAAACGAAAGGTGGTGCAGTTCATCCGGGTCAACAAGCCGAGAGTGCCAAGTCAGTTGTCGGAGTGTTATGGCGCCGGTACCGGGTGCGGCTGGTGCCGCCCGTTCTTGAAGCGATTGATGGAGCAGGACGATCCCAATCAAGTGAAACTTCCTGAGTCCAGCAAGTACGCGTCCAACCGGGCCGTGTATCGCGAAAAGAAGAACCAGTGATCAAGCACTGCTGGAATCCGCTTCTCGCAATAGCTTGACTCTCTTTCTCTCGATCTCATTACTCCACGGTTTGGTCATTTGCGTGAGAGTCCAGACGGCGGTCTCGGGTGAGTTTTGCAGACGTATCTGGATCGTTGCAACGCGAATGCAAGCTTGGTTGTTGTACTTGGATCGGCGCGAAATTAGCGTCAATAGCGGTTCCAAACTGTCTGAATGTCGAGACTGAATCGACAGTAAATTGGCGTAGTTGGCGATCAAGCTATCACCAAGAACGACCGTGCCAAAGAGTTCTTTGATTTCCCCATACAGTTGGCCTGCGGTTTCAATCTCCTTCTTCTGAATCGCTCGCTTCATGGCGCGGATCAATGCCTCTTTACTGGGCGGAGTTGATGTTGGCTCCAGCGATCCATCAAGCGGCGCTGGCGCTGCGGTCGTCGTTGCGATTGGCAATGGTGAGGGTTGCTGCACTTGATTCGGCGTCGGATTGAACGCGGCGGGATTTGCACGTATTTGTTTCAGGGCGTCTCGGCCGGAGTCTCCCCCCATCGATGTCGCGAACAATGCTCGGTCGCGTGCAGGAGTTCCCCCAAACATACTGCCGATGAGAAACAGCGGATTGAACGATCGTTGACCGTCCGTGATCGGCTGAGTTCGAGAGAGTAAATCCCAGCCCTCGCAGTCAACCAGTCCTTTCCGCAGCATATAGATTGCGAAAGGAAAACCGATCGACATGCCAAGTAAGTGCAGCATCGCCGAGGACATGTGAAAGCCATTGAAGGCAAGCCCCAAGCACTCCACAGCAAAGTAGAACAGGCCCAGGGCATAGATCGGAATATCGACGGTTCGCACAAAGAGAAACGACCAAACGAACACGCAGTGCATGTCATTCTGAGGTGCCCAAACCAGTGCGACGGCGATCAGGGCAAAGATGACGCCGGATGCTCCCAACGCTCCGTTTTCTGCGGAGAGAAGGAACATCGGAATCTGACCTATGGCACCATCTGCCAATGCCAGTCCAACGTACAGCCAACTGAATTTCTTCCAGCCAATTTTTCCTTCAACGACCAACCCAAAGCACCATAAGAAGATCATGTTGCTAATCAGGTGCATCCATGATGCATGCATGAAGGCGGCCGTTACCCATTGAAGTGGATTGATGCGATCGAACTCGAGAATCAACCAACGGTAGTTGTGGTATTCGCCCATCCCTGTTGCAAGAAACATCACCGTGTTGATCACGATGATCGCGACCGTCGCAAACGGAATGTGATAGGTAGGCGCGTCGGTGCCGTAAGGAATCAGCATGCAGGTTTAGGCTGCAATCGAAATCGAACGGGGCGCGAAAACGTCTATTGCACCCCGCGACTCAAACTCCGGCGACTTCGGCAGCTTTGTATACCACCTGAGCTCGCTTGAATCCAAGTCTTTCGTACAAGCGAATGGCAGCCGTATTGTCCGTAGTGACTTCCAAGTGCATTCGTTTCAAACCTTTCATGCGAAAGCCACGAGCCGCTCGAGCCAGTAGGATAGATCCCAGCCCGTGGCCTCGATGTGCGGGATCGATTCCCAGATTTTGCACGGCACCCCATCCTTCAAGCTGCATCCCCTGGATTGTGCCGACGGGCTGCATTTGAGCCGACTCGGGATCACGAAACCGGCATAGCCACGTCGCCTCGGGCACAAATCCTGCTCGTGAGGCGATTTCCCGCATCAAACGCAGGCAGCCATCGCGACGCCCTAGGCAAGGAAATACGTTCGCGTCCAATTCCCGGTGGAAACTCTGGTACTTCGCCATCGCGTGTTCCCGGATCAGGTCCTCTGAAAACGGAACGATCTCATATCCAGCGGGAACGGGGCCCGATTCAGGCAGTTGCCCCGCGAGGTCGTACTCCATTCGATATCGCTTGAAGTAAGTCAGTCCCATTGGGGTTCCTTGCAGGCAGGCACGGCGAAACCGGGCAGATTCTGGTGCTGAAGCCCTCATCCTACTCAATTATTTGCTTGATTCAGAGCCTAAAACAACGGTCGAAGACTAGTTTTTGGCTAGCCAAACAATTATATTTGGCTATCCGCAAACCCCTCAAAATTGAATGAAACAAGAGCAAAACGCGTCGTCTGATCCCGGTCCACGGCTGCTTGTATTGGTGATCTCGGCGATGGCCTTGCTGTGGGTGGCGTTGGCCGCTGGCTGCAATCGGTCTTCTGCCACCGCGACTTCCAGTGGGGAAGGCAAGCCACAAATCGTGACGACGACGGGGATGGTGCGAGATATGGTCGCTGCTTTGGTGGGCGAGGACGCAGACGTCGTGGCGATCATGGGGGCGGGTGTCGACCCGCACCTCTATCAGCCCAGCCGTGGTGATTCCGTCAAGCTTCAGCGCGCCAATGTGGTGGTTTACAACGGACTGCATTTAGAGGGGCGACTCGGCGAGGTCTTGGAGAGCCGATCCAAGGCGGGTGGTGCCACGATCGCAGTTGGTGAAACGCTGCGGCGCGAGCAATTGATGGACGCGGATGCTGGCTTGCACGATCCACACATTTGGATGGACGTGTCGCTGTGGAGCCAAGCGATGAGTCATGTGGCAGAGGCACTGGCTGATGCACTGCCCGACCACGCCGAAAAGATTCGCCAGCGAGCAGTGGACTACGGGCAACGGTTGGCTGGTTTGCACGCCGAAGGCGCCGCAGCAATGGACACGATTCCAGAATCACAACGAGTTCTGGTCACCGCACACGACGCGTTCCGATACTTTGGTCGCCAGTACGGGGTGGAAGTGCATGGAGTGCAAGGAGTTTCGACGATTAGCGACGCAGCGATCAGCGATGTCAATCGGCTCGTCGAGCTGATTGTCGCCAAGAAGGTGCCAGCTGTATTCTTCGAGTCCAGTGTTTCGCCACGGCAGGTCAAAGCGATTGTGGAAGGCGCGCGTCGAAAGGGACTGGAAGTCTCGAGCGATTCAACTCTCTTGAGCGATTCGATGGGCGCCGACAATACGCCAGAGGGAACCTACATCGGGATGATGCGCTACAACTTTCATACGATTGCCGTTGCTCTAGGCGGCAAGGTGCCAGCCAGAGTGGATGTCAGTCAGGCAACTGTCGAAGAGCAAGCTCCCGAAGCAGTCGTGTTGGAAGTTGGGGGCGAGAGTTGAGCCAATCGGATCAATCTGCTGGCACACCGCCACTTCAAGCATTTGGAGTCACGATTGCTTATCGCAGCACGGCGGTGCTGGAGGACGTGAGTTTTGCCACACCACCTGGCACACTGACAGCGATCGTAGGCCCCAATGGTGCGGGCAAAAGCACCCTGATCAAAGCTTCGCTGGGATTGATTGAGCCAGCCGCTGGCTACTTTGAGTTCTTCGGGAAGTCGTTTCGCGAAGTCGATGGTCGTGTGAGCTATGTGCCACAGCGCACGAGTGTGGACTGGGACTTTCCGGTTACCGCGCTCGATGTGGTCTGCATGGGACTTTATCGGCGAATCGGATGGTTTCGACCGGTGTTGGCAAAGCATCGGCGCAAAGCCCATGACGCTCTCCAAAGCGTTGGCATGCAGGACTTTCATCACCGGCAAATCAGCCAGCTCTCGGGCGGCCAACAGCAGCGAGTTTTTCTCGCCAGATCGTTGGTCCAGGGCGCTCAGTTGTTCTTGATGGACGAACCATTGGCTGGTGTCGATGCCTCCACCGAGGCAACGATCATTCAAACGCTGCATCAATTGCGTGACGAGGGACGCACCGCGATGGTGGTGCATCATGATCTGGACACCGTGGCCGAGTACTTCGATCGGGTCCTGCTGCTGAATGGGAAGATCATTGCGGAAGGCCCCGTTGATGACGTGATGCGACCAGCACTCTTGAAAGAGGCCTACGGTGGCAAAGTGTTAATTTTCGACAACGGGCAATCCGCATGACGGTTGTCGAAACGATCTTCGCCTACAACACGCTGATCGTTTTGGCAGGCACGATGTTGCTGGGGATTGCCGCGGGCATCACCGGTACGTTCTTGATGCTAAGACGGCGCTCGCTCGCTGGGGATGTGATTGGGCACGCAGCACTACCAGGTGTTGCCATTGCGTTCTTGATCTACACCGCGCTGTCACCAGACGCCGGCAAGAGTTTGCCAGTCATGCTCTTGGGTGGAGCGGTGGCCAGTGGGCTGGGAATGTTGGCCGTGATGTGGCTGCGAAACGTGGGACGACTCCCCGAGGACGCAGTCTTGGCAATCGTGCTCAGCACATTTTTTGGTGCCGGTGTTGTTTTGATGTCGATCGTACAGGCGTCACCAACTGGCAGTCAGGCTGGTTTGCGTGACTTCATTTTTGGTCAAGCAGCAGCCATCCGCCGAAGCGATGTGATGTTGCTAGGGTCGATTGCTTTGGCCACCATCATTTGCAGCAGCCTGTTCATGAAAGAGTGGACGTTGATGTGTTTTGACGAGGGCCTCGCACGCGTGCTTGGGTACCCGATTCGGTTTCTGGACTTCATGCTGATGTCGCTCGTGGTCGCCGTTTGTGTGGCGGGAATGCAGGCGGTAGGGTTGTTGTTGATCGTTGCTTTGCTGATCATTCCTCCCAGTGCAGCCCGGTTTTGGAGCGATTCGATTCGGCCAAATATCTGGATCTCTGCGATCATTGGCGCCGCGTCGGCGACCGTGGGTGGAGTGGCAAGCGCCTTGGTTCCCAAGCTCAGTACAGGAGCGATCATTGTTGTGGTGGCTGCTGGGTTGCTCGTGTTCAGCATTCTGTTTGGCACTCGGCATGGGCTGTTGCATCGCTGGCGGGCCCAGCGAAAGATGCAGTCAGAAGCCGCTGGCACCTGAGAAAAGTGGGTCGCAAATCCAGTCCGTTCGACCAAGCGGCGACGCAACGAGAAAAACTTCGCAAAAACACCAAAAGACAGCGAACTTGAAGTGGCAAGAGAGCCACTGGATTCCTACAGGAATAGCAGTAGAATCTAGGCTCACGTGATCATCACAGATCACAGGCACCCGTGGCACAATTGGATAGCGCATCGGTCTTCGGAACCGAGGGTTGCAGGTTCGAATCCTGCCGGGTGTACTTTTCGTTGCCTCCGCAACCACTTGCAGACATCAAAGCCCCGTTTTCACGGGGCTTTTTTCGTTGGTTGACGCGTGTAGGTTCTTCGTGCTGCCCTTGTGATTGCCCTACGCATTGCCCTACGACGCCACTTGCGTCGGCGAAGTCATCCTCCGTCACTCGATCGTAGTGGCGTTGGGCGGTTT
>JBGCGI010000270.1:0-3204 GCA_045110715.1 Rubripirellula sp. | reverse complement strand
AATTCATAATCGCCGTCATTGAGCGATCCGCCGCCATTCACACTGGGTCCAGAAACGAATGTGAAATCAACCACAGTCTTGCCGTCCACTTCGCTGACGACCGGGTTATCGATTGCGATCTCGGTCGTGTCCCGATTAAGGAACCGGAACGCGTCGCCGCCAGACAAATCAATGTTGACGATTTGAGTGAACGTCACCCGGACTCGCTTGAGTCCCGATCGTTGGTTGTCACCCTCGTTGATCACGATCGATTCAACCTGAGCGGCCGGAACAATTCGTGCTCGCAATTCATTCGTGTCGTATTCCAACGACCACGCCAAGTCATCACCGGTTGGCGACGTGATGGCGGGGAAGTGCGTGGCATCAAACTTGCCGGTGAATCCCCCCTCGGCAGTCATCAAAACCATCTCGTCGCCGACCGCAGGGGTATGCCCATTTAGAAGTTCCACGGTCAGGTCGCCGTTCAAATCAACCGATCCGGTGTGGATCAATTGATCGTGTTGGCTGCCTGGGGTATTACCACCGACTTCCATAATCAAGTTCAAACCAGCGCCGTAGGCGACACTGCCGTTGACACTGATCGCAGGACTAAACCCTGGGCTATATGAACCGGTGACTTCTGCGTTGTTTAGGCCACCATTTCCACCGATATAACCAGGCAAGGTGACTTTCTCGTTCATGCTGCGACCGCTGACGGTACCACGCAGCAGCGATAGCATGGCGATGTCATTTGGCGAACCGAGTTCTCCGTAGCCTTCGACACTATTTCCCTCCGGCACCAAGAATCCGTTGCCGGCGAACAGTGTCCCGGGGTTCGGACCGCTCCCGAGCTGTGTCAGCGAGCCGAGCACGGCGCGGTCGGCGTCCAACAGCGTGACCATGTGATCGTGCACGTGAATCTCGCCCGCCGAGTTGAACCCACCGGTCGAGTTGGCATCACCAAGCACCAGGTCGCCGTCCGCAGTGATGCTTGATCCCGACTCGGCAAGAATCCGTCCTGTCACCGATCCATGCCCGTTCAAAAACTCTGCATTGCCGATCGCCAGCACCCCGTCAGCTTGAATCGAGCCGCCAGCGATTTGCGTCAGCGTCGGCAAGTCGATCGGATTGGGGCTCGAAACGATCAGCGTATCATCGCCGACGTTCAATGTTCCCGTGAATCCGAGCTGCTCAAAATCGGTCAGCTCCAACATGTCGACACTTGTAAAGCGAACAGATGACTGTTCACTGCCTTCAATGATCCTGACCGTTGCGTTGCCGAGCAAACCGTTGCTAGAAAGATACTCGGCCTCTGTTTCAAGTGCGTTTCCTTGGATCGCAAACCGATCATTCCCACCGATGCCGGCTTGGAAATCCACACCTCCCGGAACCGCCAAGAATCCGCCCGATGCGTGATCCAGCACGACCGTCTCGCCTTCGTTATCGCGTCCAAAGATCGTGATCGATTGGGTTTGGCCTGCCTGTTGAGAAAGCAACTCCGTCGGCACGCCTTGTTCGGTCACCCGTCCGTCAATTTTGACAAACCCACCGCCACGTCGAATCGTGATGTAATCGTAGGTTGAGAAATTCGGCTGGCTCAAGTCGATCTGAACATTGGCGACCGCGTCAAAGTCGACGACATTGATTTCGAAGGTCTCTGTGATCTTGCCATCGTTCTGATCGTTGCTTTCGACCGTTACCTGATGCGATGCCGTATCAATGATCGATCCGTTGACACGCAACTCATTGCCGACCAGCGTGAACAGTCCACCCGCGTCGTCGTCCAGCGTATAGGTGTGTGTGTCCGTTGCGTCGACATCCACCGATCCAAAACTACCCACCAAAGTGCCCACGGCCGCATTATCCAGCACGCTATCAAAACTAAGCGTGATGCCTGTTGGAGCCTGGTTTTCGCCTTGAATGGTGATCACCACTGTCGCAGTGTCTGTCAGTCCGTCGCGATCAGTCACCGTGTAATCAAACGTGTCGGTTTCGGGTTCGCCAGCAGCCAAGTGGGCAAACGCACCGTTTGGATTGTAGTGATAGCTGCCGTCCGCATTAACCGTAACCAACCCACCCTTTGCCGTTTGAATTTCGGTCCCGACGGGGACCGTTGTGTCGCCAACAGTGACCGACGTCACACTGCGAGTGTCACCCAGGTCGATGTCACGATCATTGCCCAGCAATCCCGTTGCACGGTAGTGATTGGCAACCTGCTGTGCTGTGAGTGCACTCTCGTAGACAGCGAGTTCATCCAAACGTCCAGATTGGATCGGCACAAAAATGTTGCCAGGTTGAACAGGGATCGTGTTGTAACTGGCCGTTTCGGTCGCGACTGATTCGCCATTGAGATACAGCGTCAGTTCGCCATGGTCAAAAACTCCAACCACGTGATAAGTGGTGTCTGGCAGGACTGTTGTTTGAACCACCGCGGATTGCCCACTGGCCATTGTTTCAAACTGAAGGTTCCCGTTGCTAACAGACGCCAAAAACGCGTTGCTTCCTCCGCCCTGCGAGTAAAGTGCCTGGGGGGAACCGGTGTTCACGTCTGTCAGGTTAAACAAGAACTCAAACGAGTTCTCCGCGATGCCACCAACTGGCTGATTGATCGATGCTCCACCAGGGACGATGAACGAACCGCCCGATTCAAACTGAACCGATGCGTCACTGGCAAGCGGAACAAGGCCTGGCTGCCCCAGTTCTAATCCGCCGGAATAGAGTCCATCAGGCGATGTCGGTGACAGCTCATTCGCAGCAACCGTTCCCGTCGTTTCGTTCAGCCGCCAGTAAGCCACCGGCGAATCGGCCAGCACGGCGTCGCTGTATCCGTTCGCTGCGACAGTCAAGACTGACGAAGCATCCACAGCGTTTGCATCATCGTGTCCAGTGGGAGCATCGTTTGCGCCACTGATGGTGATGGTCAAATCCGATAGTCTCTCAACTTCAACGGGCAAGCTGCCGCCGTTCGTGTCGAAATTCTTTAGCGTGAACTCGAAAACATCATTGATTGTGTCACCAGGTGCCAATCGATTGACAGTGTCGTTGGAGTTGTCGACTTGATAAGTGTAGGTGCCTGCTGATTTATTCCAGTCCAGAGAACCATACAGGCCTGTTACGTCAGCGGTATCATCTTCAACCCGTGCGTCAGGGCTTCCCTTTCGTTTGACACCAACTAAACGGACTTCGGTTCCCCGGTCAGTGATTGTGTCATTTCCCCGGATGTCG
>JBGCGI010000269.1:0-3011 GCA_045110715.1 Rubripirellula sp. | reverse complement strand
CTCCGAGGTAAATAGCTCATCGGCAGCAATGCTGACGAGCTTTAGTGCATCAAGTTGATGCATTACCTCGGATATCTAAGATGGGCGATACAGAATTCGAATCTGTGACCTCTGCCGTGTGAAAGCAGCGCTCTAACCAACTGAGCTAATCGCCCGCACCGTGAATTACGATGTTTTTGAATTTTCAAAGGAGCACGATATCTCGCCGGTTTGAGGGCTGCAAGGCCTGGAGTCCCCCCAGCAAATCGACGACAGCCAATTCTGCCGGGACCGGCCGGAAGCAGCACTCGCACTTGACTCCTAGTCGAGATGGGCCTGGCAAGGACGCCAAGCGACATTCGTCCGGTCCACCGCTGCGAGTTAGCCAAGATCGCTATCTGCCTCGGCCGATGCAAGCTCCGCACGCCGGGCATAATCCTAAACCGCTTCGGTGCCATTGACTTGCTCGGAAGGCGGTCGCGCGACGGCCTGGAATGGCACGTAGCTATTTCCTCAGTCCTGCGAGGATTTGGCGTTTCGCCTCATGCCGATGCACGTGAAGAAACTCGTGGTGCTTTCGACAGGCCTGCTATATCTTCCTCGGTTCAAAGCGGTTTGGCCTGTCACGCGGGCATCGAATCATCCGCGATGATAAACAACTGAAATGCCTATTGTTGAAATCGGTGGCATAGGCTTCCAGCCTGTGAATTTCCCACAAGTCATTTCTGCGCTACGTCACTACCAAACCGACACCGCGGCTAATTCGACGAATCAAGCAATTTGAGGAAGATCGGTTTGCTGATTCCTCCTGCTCGCCAATCCATGGCTTTCCCTTGTGAGTCGCAAACGATTGTGACTGGCGCACCTTGAATGTTGTAGGCAGCCATGACCTCAGCGTTTTCGGGATCGCCGACGTCAATCGCCACGGGTACGAATTTCGCATTGACCAACTCCATCACCTGCGAATCGGCCCAAACTTGACGCTTCATGACGCGGCAGGGAACACACCAAGTCGCAGTGAAAGAGAGGATGATCGGTTTGTCGGACATGGCTGCTTGCCGCTGGCCCGATGCGTAGTCTTCCGCCCAAGCGATCTCGTTGGAGGGAACGTAGAAGCTATGCCAAGCGTAGCCGAGCGACACAACAAGAAATGTCAGCCAGAAGCATCGCCAGAAAGGCAACAGGGGCTTTCGCTTCGGGCTTGGATCAAACTTCTGGTCGGATGGACGCTCGGATTCTGTGTCGTTCATACATGGTTCTCGATTGACGGTCGGGGGACTCCTCTACCTGAACCCCGCTATTTTTCTCTGTTGCCCGTCAACCATGTTCAGAAAAGATCATTCGCGCTGGTTGCCGGTCCGATCTAGTCCAGAAGCCGTTCAGGAGAGAGATGTCGATTTCATCGCATTCGACTCCTTGATACTAAAACGAATAGAGATCGCATTCTTTCAATACGAATCGCAGTCCTACTGATTGACCAACCAAGGCAGACAGTTCCGCTCCGCTTCGCCATGCCACGACCGGGAACATATCGCGTTGGTAGAGCGATAGAAATGTGCCGCGCCCGGAAGTAGGGATGCGTCTGAACGAGGCGGCCTAGAATCGATGAAGTGCCTCGGCCTCTGACTGGTCGGTCGTGTCACTGAGCGATGCGAGGAACCAGTCGTTGCCTGACTGGCCATACAGGCGATCCAGTGCAGTGTCGTCAGTAACGTTGGCGGAATTCAATGGTGCACTTGTAGTCGATCCCGAACTCAGATCTGCAACCCTTGTTGAATACCCTGTCGAGCGAGTCCATTCATCTCGAATCGATTTCAACGCATCCCTATCTGTATCAAACGTTGTCGATCCGGCAATCAAAAGGTCATCGTCGGCACCTCCATAAACGCGATCGACACCGCCACCTGCAATCAGGATGTCGCGTCCGGTCGAACCGTAAATCGTGTCGTCACCTTCACCACCCAACGCGATATCGTCGCCCGATCCAGCTTCCAGCCGATCGTCGCCAGTGCCACCCACGATGTGGTCATCGCCAGCTCCTGCTCTGACAACATCGTTCCCGTCACCAGCGTCGATGTAGTCGTTCCCAGCCCCACTTTGGACAAGGTCGTTTCCATCACCCGCACGGACTGTATCATTGTCATCGCCGCTGTAGACGTAGTCGTTTCCATCACCAGCATCGATTTCGTCTTCACCATGGTGGGTCCAGATGCGATCGACTCCGTCACCGCCGTCGACGGTATCGTCGCCTCCATACGTTTTGATTGTGTCATTGCCGGGACCGCCGGACACATCATCCGATCCGCGCGCGGTATACAGAACATCGTTACCTCCGCCCCCGTCCAGCGTGGCGTCTTGCGTCACGACTGCACTGAGTCGAATGTCGTCATGACCGTCGCAACCAAGGACAAAGATCGATTGAACGCTAGAGGTGGGAAGCCAATTGGTCGTTTGCGGCCCCCCGCCAAGCCGCGACTGTACTCTCAGATTCGCGCCGTATAGCGAGATATTCACAGCGTCGCGACTATCGGTCCCAATCACGTAAAGCGTGTCGCCAACCACGCCGACACCTTGGACCGTTGCGGCGGTGATCGCGGTCGTTGTTCCACCGTCGTCATCGGTCAGAGTGATCGTGATCGGGAAGACTCCTCCGCGCGCGTATTCGTGCGAGCCGCTAACCGTACCCGCCAATTCGTCCAAGTTGATCGGTTCAGGCGCTGTACCGTCGCCCCAATCCACGATGGCCGTGTGCGTATCAAGTGTTCCAACGTCCGCATACACACCAGCAACGGACACATGACCATCGGCCGACTTGGCGGTAATGTCGTCGAGTGTCAACGTGGGTGCAAGGTTTGACACCTGAACAGTGGTCGTTGCTGAGCCCACGCCTCTGTCGTTGTCGCTGACGATTGCACTGATGCTGTAGCTGTCGACACTCGATCCTGATGGGTTGTCATCCCAGTATTGATGCACGAATTCGAATGACTGTGTGCCGGCCACACTTGCATTGAACAACTAGGCTTCACAGCTCG
>JBGCGI010000268.1:0-15680 GCA_045110715.1 Rubripirellula sp. | reverse complement strand
ATGACACCTCGCTGGTTCGGGTCCGAGCGACCATTCCAGCGGGTGCCAGACGTGGCGAGAGTGTGGACGTTCGCGTCCTGGCCCCCAAAGAAAGTCAAACCAGCAATCTACATGGCGGCTGGCTGCTCGACACTCGCTTGCGGCAACAGCAAGTTCTCCAGAACACCATTCGCCAAAGCGACGTGATGGCGATCGGCACTGGCACCGTCTTCACCCGAGCCGACCACACACCAGGAACCGACGAAGCGCTCAAGCTCGAAGCCAACGTCCTAGGTGGCGCCCGTGTGCAAGAGACACGGAAAGTGGGCCTGATCCTGCGTCCCAAGTTTCAACACGCAAAATTGGCTGAGGCGATCGCCGAGGCCATCAATCGACGCTTCTTCTTCTTTGATGGAACCACTCGACGAGGCATTGCCAAACCGATCGCAGACGACTTCATCGAAATCGAAGTCCACCCGCGTTACCGGGATAACATTTCGCGTTTGATGGCCGTGGTTCGCGCAATCGCCGTCAATCCACGCACGAGCGACTCGCAAGCTCGCTTGGCGGAGTTGTCAAAACAGATGGGCACGCCGGGAACCGCTGCTGATGCTGCCTTTCAATTGGAAGGCATCGGAGAGAATGCGGTACCAACCCTGCTGGAAGCCGTCAAAGCCACCAACCCAGAACTTCGTTTCTATGCGGCCGAAGCACTCGCTTACATTGACCGTACAGAAGCGATCGAACCGCTCGAAGAGGCAGCCCGAACCGAAGCCGCCTTCCGCTACCAAGCCATGTTGGCTCTGCAAGGATTGCAACAACCGCTGGCCCTCGATGCCCTCGGTCGTTTGATGAGCGAACCAAGTTTGGAAACGCGCTACGGCGCATTCTGTTCCATTCGACGTCGCGACGATGGCAAACGCGTGCTTGAAGGCAAACCGTTGAAGTCGTTCTGGCTGTACCGGATCCCTTCCACCGCTGAACCCGCCATTGTGATCTCGCTCCGCGAATCACCCGAAATCGTGATCTTCGGGAATCCCTCCAACCTCGATATTCCTGAGTACATGATGGCCGACAACGGTTGGATCGTGAAACCAGATCCCGCCGATGCAACCCAACTAAGGATCAGCCGGTTCCAACCTGGACAGGAAGATCAACGAGCCATTACCGCGACCGACGTCGGATCGATGATCGAAGGGATCGCGGCAGCCAAAGGAACCTATGGCGACGCAATTTCCTTGCTGCGTGAAGCGAAAGACAACGGCTACTTAGACTCGCAACTCGCAATCAATCCGCTGCCCCGACCACTGCGCACCTACTATCGAGAAGAGTCTTCCGATGGTGATACTGCAGACGTGAAGGAAGCCGATCTTGTCGTCACCGGCACGCCCCGCTAATCGGAAAGACAAGCCACCGGCGCTGAGACAGGGTGCAGAGATTCAGGCAGGGGAGTGACTTCTTTTCCTGTCAGTCCGATTCATCGCGTCGGCTGGCGTTGCCCGTGGACTCGCGACGGAAGTTCGCCGCAGCAATTCCCCGACGAGTGCTTATGCCTCGACTGGTTCTGGCTCGACATGCCCAAAAGTGTCCGCCGACGCTGCCTCACACGCTCTCTTGTAAGCACCCGGCAAAGGCGATCGCAGCAGTTCGCCGGCACGCAGAAAGTCATAGAGTTCGCCATAGTGTCTGGTTTGGGTGGGCGACGTTCGGTGCATCAAGTGCCAGGGGTGCAATTGCTGCGGATCATCCAAACCGATCGCTCCTAGCATTTCGGACAGGTTCTCAATCGTTTCGTGGTGGTAACTGGCCACGCGAACACTCTTGTGTGCTGGAACCAGCCCCGCCATCAAACTGGGATTGGTCGTGGCGACACCAACCGGGCAATGGTTGCTATTGCACTTGAGCGCTTGAATGCACCCCATCGCCAACATCATCCCGCGCGCCGAATAACAAGCGTCGGCGCCGAGTGCGAGGCGTTTCAGGACCGCAAAACTAGACGTGACCTTGCCACTGGCAATCACACGAATTCGATCGCGAACATCGTAGCCCACCAAGGCGTTGTGCACGAAAATCAGTCCTTCGACCAACGGCGCACCGATGTGATTGGAGAACTCCAGCGGCGCTGCCCCCGTCCCTCCTTCACCGCCATCGACAGCAATGAAGTCCGGCGTGATGCCAGTCTGAACCATCGCTTTGCATACCGCCAAGAACTCTCGGCGTTTGCCAACACAGAGTTTGAATCCAACGGGTTTGCCGCCACTCAGCTCACGCAGCTCGGCGACAAACTCGAGCAACCCGACCGGCGTCGAGAACGCTCGATGACCGGGCGGTGAGATCACGTCGTGACCGAGCGGAACGTTTCGTATCATCGCGATCTCTTCGGTCAACTTGGCGGCTGGCAGGATGCCGCCGTGCCCCGGCTTCGCGCCTTGGGAGAGCTTCAACTCAATCATTTTGACCTGCGGAGTTGCAGCACGCTCGGCGAACAGCTGACGATTGAATCCTCCATCGTCGTTGCGGCAGCCGAAATAGCCGGTACCAATCTGCCAAATCAAATCACCGCCGCCTTCGATGTGGTAAGGACTGATCCCACCCTCCCCCGTGTTGTGTGCAAAGTTGCCGATCTTGGCGCCGCCACTCAATGCCAAAATCGCGTTCTTACTGAGCGATCCATAACTCATCGCGGAAATGTTCAGCAGGCTCGCCGAGTAAGGCTGCGTGCAATCGGGACCTCCAACCATGACTCGCATGTCATCCGGCTCGTTCACCACCGGAGCCATCGAATGGTTGATCCACTCGTAACCCGTTTTATAGACATCCTCTTTCGTTCCAAACGGAACCGTGTCACGGACGTCTTTGGCTCGCTGATACACCAAGGAACGTTGATCGCGATCGAACGGAACACCGTCAGTGTCGTTCTCGACGAAGTACTGATAGATCTCTGGCCGAATGAACTCGAACAAGTATCGAAAATGCCCCAGCACAGGAAAGTTACGGAGAATCGAATGCTTGACCTGAAGGAAGTCATACAAGCCCAAAGCAACCACCGGCCCTAAGGCCAACCAAGCCCACAGCAACCTCGGCGCCGCGAGCGCTGCGATCACGGAAAGAATCACGCACAATGCAAGAAAGAAAACGAATAGGCGCCGCATGTTTCTGATCCTGGGTTCGCTAGAGAACATCACTTCTGATCGCAAATGTCTTCAGCGATCAGACTATCAGGATTCGAGGATCCAATGGGGCGGCTCAAGATGCCTCTCGAATACTCACGCAACGTTCTCTGGCGACCACGATGTGATCAAGAACACTGATCCCCAGCAACTTGCCTGCTTCGGTCAGTTGGTCGGTCACCTGCAAATCTTCGCGACTGGGCGTTGGATCACCGCTGGGATGGTTGTGCACCAATAGAATTGCCGAAGCGGAGTCACGAATCGCTGGGCGAAAGACTTCTCGGGGATGCACGAGGCTCGCATCCAAAGTTCCAACGGTGATGCAATGCGTGTGAATCGGCTTGTGCTTGGTATCCAAAGTCACAATATGAAACTCCTCTTGAACCGCATCGGACGCCAAACGAGCAAATTCCACTGCACAGTAGTCCATTGCTTCGTTCGTGCTGGTGATCTTCCGTATCGCAGTGGCTCGCGTTGATTCCACGCGTGCCACCCGGCGTCCCAATTCAATCCCCGCCATGATCTGCGCATAACTGGATTTTGTCGCGGCCGGACTGATCTCTTTCAACTCGGCTGGACTGTGCTTGGCCAAGTCATCCAACCGGGCCGCAAAGCGATTGGCAATCTTCTGTGCACCGACGATCGCCGATTCGTTCCGAACACCAACCCGGATCAGAATGGCAAGCAAGTCCGCGTCGCTCAGACCTGCAACGCCTTCCCGCAGCAATCGCTCGCGCGGGCGCATGTGCTCGGGAGTTTCTTTGACTTGAACGCCGTGGATTTGTCGATCAATCCATTCGTTCGGACGAAAGTCGTCTTTGTCGGAAAGCCAGCGGTACCGAAGCCCGTTCTCCTGCTGCCGCGCTTGCAGGATACCTTCGCGAACAAGTTGCCCAAGCATCATCGTGACGTACTGGGGCGTTGACTCTTTGCAATGGAACTTCGCATCGGCCGGCGAAAACTCATCCAGCTCCAGCAGTGGTTCAATCAAACATCGCAGCCGTTCTCGTCGCCGTTCACTCACGTGCCCCGTCCTCCGCGTCAATTGCCTCAGTGTTGCCTGGCAAAAGTCTAACGCGCAGCGGTACCCGTGTGGCTGCCGCCGCCAACGTTTCCTGGCGCAGATTGAAGCATTTCGATGTGCAGGAATCGGCAGCCCCGCGTTGCCCCCTCGAGGCTGCCGCCCAACCAATCACCAAGCACTGCGTCAACACCGGTGAATTCCAAACTGACGATCGTGTCGACGGGCGAGTCCGAATCCAAGGCAACCGTAAACGAAGCCTCTGTTTGGCCCGCTGAGATCGTCACGCTGCTCCGGATCCCAACATAGTCGTCTTCACAGAACCGGCATACAGTAGCGCTCATTTCCACCGCACCGACGCAAGGGAATGCGACTCTCCCTGAGAAAGCCCATCCTCTGCACCGGAGACGCACTAGATCCGGGAGACATATTGTCCGCTCAACCGCCTGACCAGACGCCGCATTTCCAAAACACTGATCACGGCAATCACCCGATTCGCAGGCAATTTGGATCTCTGAATCACCTCGTCGACCAGAGTGCTGGTGACTTCAATGGCGTCCAAGACCTGGCGTTCAATCTCGTTCAAGGCCAGCTCGGAGCCATTGCGAACCTCACGCCCCGAATCCATCGAAACGGATTCTCGGACGGGCCCCAGCTCTTCCAAAATGTCGTCGACCGTTTGCACGAGCTTGGCCCCATCTCGAATCAATTGATTGCACCCGCGCGAAGCACGACTCGTCACGGGCCCCGGCACGGCCAACACTTCGCGATTCTGCTCGCCTGCCAAACGGGCCGTGATCAGCGCCCCGCTGCGATCCGGTGCTTCAACCACCAATGTCGCCAAGGACAAACCGGCGATCAAACGATTCCGCTGCGGAAACATGCCACCACGCGGCTTGGCAAAAGGCGAATACTCGCTGATCACCGCGCCGTCCGCCGCAACCGCACTGGCAAGCCCTTCATGCTCGCTTGGATACAATTGGTCGAGCCCACTGCCTAGGACTGCGATCGTACGTCCGCCCCCATCCAAAGCTCCCTCGTGCGCTGCAGCATCGATTCCGCGAGCCAACCCGCTGACAACCGTGACGCCAGCTTTCGCAAGCGCATAAGCGAAACGCTCCGCCTGCTTCAAGCCATACGTTGTCGGATGTCGCGTCCCGACGATCGCCACAGCAATTTCGTCCTCGGCAAGAACTTCGCCACGCACATAAAGCAACGGAGGAGCATCTGGCAGATCCTCCAGCATGCTGGGATAGCCGACCTCATCGCGACAGACAATCTCCACGTCGTTGCCCTGGCACCAAGCAAGAATCGATTCAAGGTCGACATGGTGGGAAGCAGTGCGAATGGTATGCACTAGCTTCTTTCCAACGCCTGCGACCGAAGCCAATTCCGGACCGGAAGCTGACAACACAGCCTCCGCGTCATCAAAACGCTCGAGCAATGAAGTGAGTGTTCGCGGCCCCAAGCCTGGCAGCATCGCCAGCATCAACATCTTTGAAATGGAAGGATCCGAAGAAGGGAGACCACTCGATCGATCTAAACTTTCCATGCGTTGCCCCGCAGTAGACGTTTCATTCATGAGCAAGCATTATGCCCGGTCAGCACGGGCACCGTCAAACCGGGCTCCTCGCCGAAGCGAACTCCTGAACATCACTCTCTGGCAACAGAGCGTAAAAATGCAAATCCTGCTGTGCAGAGAAAAAACTCTACTAGCGTGAAATGAACGCATCGTCTTCGGTGGCTGCTTTGTCCATGCTTCGCACCAACGTGCTTACAATTGATGCCGCTAAGATCGCATCGTCACCACCAAACCACGAGACTCGTGGGAGGGGCACAACCGCCAAGACCAGATCCTTAGGAATCTGATTCGTAAACCTCTCGCACAGTGCACTCGTCGTTGGCCCTTTGGATCCTCAAATTATCCAGCTCGCGCTGAGAGCGAGCTTGTTGAGTCATCTTGCGAACCTCCTGAATCGCTAGACATACACAGCTTCGAAAAACCAAGGGTGGAGAACCAAGCGATGCCGCTGGCTACAGACAGAAGCGATTTTCCGGGCAATTCGCATCGGTATTTCCAGCACCTCAGCTGGTCGAGCCGCACGATTTCCAAAAAAATTGGGCGAAATGCCGGTTTTGAATCGAAGTTTCGCAGTCCCGGCAGAATAGCTAGGATGCGGGCTGATTCCCGGTCCTCCATTTCCGTTCCATCTCCCATTCGCCGATCTTCATGGCTGCTCAGCAAAACTCCAAAAAGTCCGGTAAAAGCGCCGAGAAATCGAAGCGGGATGATCGCGATCCTGCGGAAGTTCGCGCCGAGAGCTTCCGAGTCGCCGCCCAGCGTGAGACGGTCGAGGCTTTCGTCGTCGCTTTCATCTTGGCGCTCTTGTTTCGCGGATTTTTGGCCGAAGCGTTTGTGATTCCAACTGGATCGATGGCCCCCACTTTGATGGGCGCCCACAAGGATCTGTTCTGTGACGAATGTGGCAGCCGCTTTCAAGTCGGTGCCAGCCGCGAGCGCAGTGACCTGGTGACCAATCAGGTCGTCGTCGCGGGCATCTGCCCCAATTGCAGACACGTCAACGCGCTCGACTTGGTCAACAATGACAACGACGCGACCTTCAACGGCGACCGGATTCTCGTCAGCAAGTACAGCTACGCGGTCAGCGATCCCAAGCGTTGGGATGTGATTGTCTTCAAGTTTCCCGGCAATCCGAAACAGAACTACATCAAGCGTCTGGTGGGACTCCCCGAAGAAACGTTGACGATCACCCATGGCGACATTTACACACGCCCGACGGGCAGTGAGCAGACGTCCGAGATCATTCGCAAGCCTCCTAGTAAACTGCTGGCGATGAGTCAGTTGGTTTATGACACTGAATTCCAAGCACCTGCGCTGATCAAGTCGCACTACCCCAGTCGCTGGCAGCCCTGGCGTCAGGGCGCCACCGAACCGCCAACGGATTCCTGGACGGTCTCCCGCACATCGGATGGGCTCAATGCGAAGTTGGAAGCCAGCGACAACGAACAACACTGGCTGCGTTACTTCCACCATTGGCCGACGGACGCTCAATGGAAGACAGCTCAGCAGGGCGGATCACTTGCAGATGTCAATCCATATGCAAGTCGCGCGATCACCGATTTCTACACTTACGGCTCTTACGTCCTTGTTCCGGCCAGCTTCGTTTACCAAGAAGCTCCCTCGACGCGGCGGGGCTCCGGGTTCGAACGGATGAACAACGGCGGATTCTCAAATGGCGAGATCAGCCCGCGTTATCAACCTGGCGTTGGGCCTGAACAGTTTGGCGGCAGCGCTGAATGGGGCGGCCAAGACGGCACGCGGCAACAAATTGGTCGCGATGGATTGCACTGGGTTGGCGACTTGCTGGTAACCACCGACATCGAGACCTCCTCCGACAGCAGCGAAGTGATGCTGGAATTGGTGGAGGCTGGTGTGAAGTACCGCTGCGCGATCGACCTGACTTCTGGCCAGGCAACACTCACAATCGATGACGTGGAATCCCGATATTTCTCGGGCCAAACGCCCGCCAGCGGTGCGGGGTCGCCAACCGCACAAACCGGTGTGATCGCAGGCAGCCGACACTCCCTGCGTTTCAGCAATTGCGACGACCAACTGCTGCTTTGGGTGGACGACAAGCTGATCGAATTCGACAAGCCAACCACCTACGACGCTCGTCAATTCCGAACGCCCGAGCAAAACCATCCTCAGTACTTGGTTGCGCACCCGCTGGACGCGGCCCCCGCAGCGGTGGCTGTGCGTGGCGGCAAGAGCACGGTCCACGGGCTGAAAATTGATCGAGACAAGTACTACATCGCGACCAGCAACAGCAACTTCGGCATTCACGACTACGACCAGAATCTGCTGTGGCGTCTGAGCGGTGGCAGCGTCTCTCATCGCGACATTCAAAACGTGTTTGCCTCGCCAGAGCAATGGTCGGATTTCGTTGGCTGGCAGACCCGACGCACAGTGACGTTTGAACTTGGTGAGGATCAGTTCTTTCCAATGGGCGACAACAGTCCCGAGAGTTTGGACGCGCGATGTTGGGCGGGCACCAAACGAAAAATTCCAATGCCACGAGAAGCCAACAAAGACGCTTGGAAATGGGCGAATGATCATTTCGTGCCCCGCAATCTGCTGGTTGGCAAAGCGTTGGTTGTTTTTTGGCCGCACTCCTGGAACGACCCTATCCCCTACACTCCGAATCTCAATCGAATGAAATTGATTCGCTAGCGAGATTCAACGGTGCAGCAGAACACGTGCTGCACGAATGACTTCGATCTGCAACTGCACTGGATGCTCCTGCAATGAACGCTGATACGATGCAAACCGAACGGTTCGACTCCGCTCATTTGGAAGAACCACCAACTTCGGGGCCCGTTCTTGAAGCTGTCGGCCTGCAAAAAACCTATGGCCGCCGCCGAGTGGTCGATGGGGTCAACCTAAGCGTTGGCAAAGCAGAAATCGTTGGCCTGCTGGGTCCCAACGGTGCTGGTAAATCCACAAGTTTTCGTATGATCTGCGGAATGGTGGAACCGGATCGCGGTCGCGTTTACCTTGGCGGTCGTGACGTCACGAACTGGCCGATGTTCCGCCGCGCTCGAGATGGCCACATGGGCTACCTGCCTCAGGAACCCAGCGTGTTCAAGAAGCTCACCGTCGAACAGAACATTTCGTCGCTGCTTGAACTGCTGGGAATGGACCGCAAGGCACGCAAAGCTCGGACGCAAGAACTCCTTGAAGAATTCAACATCACGCACATCCGCAAGAGCAAGGCGGGCGGGCTCAGCGGTGGAGAACGACGACGCCTGGAGATCGCACGTTGCCTAGTGTCCGATCCAAAAATCGTGATGCTGGACGAGCCCTTTGCAGGGATCGACCCGGTCACCGTGCAACAGATCCAAGGCGTGATCGAGCAACTCCGCGATAGCGGAATCAGTGTCTTGATCACCGACCATGCCGCTCGGGAGATTCTGGGAACGGTCGATCGCTGTTACGTGATCTACCAGGGGCAGGTGCTGGTCAACGGCCCACCCGATGAAGTCAAACAGCACCCCAAGGTTCGCGAAGAGTACTTGGGAGACTTGGACGGGGTTGATCGAAACTCGGCTCCCATCCCTCGCCCCCACATCGACGACAAGTCACCCCGAAAGAGCCCCAATCGTCGCATCACCGATGTTTGATTTGTCCCGAACATGGGAAAAAATCTCACTTCAAGATCCGCTTTTGATCACAACCGGGTCCCACGAACGCGACCTGTTTGTTATCTTCACCGCCTAGGACCGATGCCCGAGTCCGGTTTAAGGGACTGGTTTTGAAAACCAGCGTGGGGGAAACCTCACCGGGGGTTCGAATCCCTCTCGGTCCGCTTTTCTTTTTCCTGCTGCTGATGACGCCTGTTACTGATGACGCCTGCTTCTTCTCAGTAGCTCAGGACGTTTCCAGTCAGTTCGCTGCAAGCGAAAGTTCAACCTGTTCGCTGGCAACCTGGTTTTCGCGTGACCACATCGCCTGACTACGTCGTCGTTGCCGACCCCGAAAGCCTGCGTTGGCAACACTACCAGCGCGACCTGCACGAGTTTCTTTCGCAGTTCAGGCCGCGCCCCCAATTGCATGTCCTGCCTTGGCCGGATGTGGTGCACCGCGATGGCGAAATCAGCGATCTTCTGCCGAAACGCAGTGCACTCTTTCGCGTCGAGTCGCCCGCACGTGATTTCGAGTTGGCTCGGTTGCTCATGCAGGCAGGCGAAATCGACGCCGGAATCGAGGCCTCGCAGTGGCACACCGATCTGGAAGGTTGGATTGCGTCGCCCAAGATGATGTACCGAGGCCTCTGCCGCATCCTCCACAACCTTGACGACTGCCTCAGAGACCAACCCCACTGTCGTACCACATCGAGCCTGCCCGACACCCAAGTGCTGTTCGACAAGAATGCGGTCAGCGAACAACTTCACGAACACGAGATTCCTACACCCAACTCGTTTCGCCCCACGTCGCACGCCAGCGTTCTCGACCAACACCTGGCCCATGGATGGACACAGTCCTACGTCAAACTGGCCTACGGTTCCTGCGCATCAGGAATTGCCATGCTGAATTCTCGCAGCCGACCCGTCAAAGCTCTGACGACGGTGATCGAAATCGAGAATCGTTTTTACAACACCTACCGGGGCCGCGACGTGGTCGACGAAGAATTGAACTCCATTCTGCGTTTTCTAGTTCGCCAGGACGCGACGGTGCAGCAAGCGATCCCCAAAGCACGCATCGATCGAAACGAATTTGATGTGCGAGTCGTGATGATCGACGGGCAACCAGCCGCCAGCGTGTTTCGTGCCAACTCGATTCCGATCACCAACCTGCATCTCGGAGGCTACCGTGCTGACCCTGCGGCCTGTCGACGACTGATTTCAAAGCGTGCTTGGGCGGACGCGGTTGACGTTTGCTGGCAGGCGAGCCAACGGTACGCAATGGCGGCGTTGGGAATCGACTTAGCTTTCGATGCGAACACCTGGGAACCCAAAATCATCGAGATCAACGCGTTTGGTGACTTCTTTCCGAACTGGAAGAACGAGGCCGGCAAATCACTGCACCTGCTGGAAATCGAAGCCACCGCCAAGCGTCTGCGCCGCGGCGACTGATTGGCTTTCCCAAGCGATAGAAACGGCTTCCACTCAAACCAAACCCGCCGACCAAAGTTCGTTATGATGCTGCGACCTTCCCCGCCACCATTTTCGATCTAGAAAATCAAGTCATGCGAACTTTCTGTTTGATTGCTTCTCTGCTTTTGCTCGGCTCGGCTTGCGACGCTGCCGATCGCCCCAACATTGTCCTGATCATGGCGGATGACTTGGGCTTCTCGGACCTCGGTTGCTATGGATCGGAAATCGAAACACCCAACCTCGACTCGCTGGCTCGCGACGGCCTTCGGTTCAACCAGTTTTACAACACTGCCAAATGTCATTCGTCACGCATCTGCCTGCTGACGGGACTGTACATGTTTCAAGCTGGCAACGATCAGATGAACAAAGGCGTCACGCTTGCCGAAGCACTCCGGCCGGCTGGCTACCACACAATGATGGTCGGAAAATGGCATCTCAAAGACGAGCCGACCGACCGCGGGTTCGCACGCTATTTCGGTCACCTCAGTGGAGCAACGAATTTTTTCACTGGCGATGACACGTTTCGTCTCAATGGAAAACCATTTCAAGTTCCACAAAACGGTTTTTACACGACCGACGCCAACACGGATCAAGCGATCGAGTTCTTGGACGAAGCCTCGCAGTCGGTCAAGCCATTCTTTCTGTACATGGCCTACAACGCTCCGCACTATCCACTGCACGTCAAAGAACAGGACTTTCGCAAGTACGAGGGCAGGTACGACAAAGGCTGGGACCAAGTTCGCAAGCAGCGGTTCAAACGTCAAATTGACGAGGGCATACTCCCGGCCGATACCGCACTGTCGCCACGCCCTGCCGAAGTCAAAGCCTGGGACCAACTCGATGACGAACAAAAGCACTGGGAGTCCGAGCGAATGGCGGCCTACGCGGGCATGGTGGACTGCTTGGATCAGAACATCGGACGCTTGGTCGCCCATCTGAAATCCATCGGTGAACTCGACAACACAATCCTCATGTTTTGCAGCGATAACGGTGCCTGCCCATTTGAGCGAACACGCCGCAAAGACCTACGTCCTTGGGATCCCGATTCCTATTGGTGCTACGACACTGGCTGGGCTCATGTCGGCAACACACCGTTTCGTTGGTACAAACAGAATCAACATGAGGGCGGGATTTCATCACCGATGATCGTTTCCTGGCCCGGACTGAAAACGAAGCCCGGCAGCGTCACCGCCCAACCCGCTCACCTGATCGACTTCATGGCCACTTGCGTCGATCTTGGCAAAGCAGAGTATCCGACCGAGTTCGAGGGACGCACCATCACACCGCTGCAAGGAAAGTCGCTCTCACCGATCCTGGCCGGCGACACGCGGGACCCGCATGAGTGGTTGTACTTTCAATTCTCGAACAACCGTGCGATTCGAAAAGGTGACCGCAAGCTGACCTCCGTGCGCGGAGGGCCCTGGGAACTGTACGATCTCTCCCAGGATCGCAGCGAGTTGAACGACCTGGCCAAACAGCAACCACAACAGGCCGCGGAACTTCAGAAACTGTGGCACCAAGTCGCCCAGGACATCGAACAAGCACCTCAGAAGCTACGCGGCAAAGTCGGCAAGAACCGAAAGTCGCCGAAAATCAAGAAGTAACATCCCGATAGAAGTGATCGACGATCTGTTGCAGATGAAAGACAAGCCAGGGACTGCACGTGTAAACTCCGTGCCCCAGCAACTTTCGACTCAGCCCGGTTTCTCGATCACCGTCGGCGTAGTCCACCAACAGCGTCATGCCAGCATCGGACACGCGACGTCCGCGTTTGAGATTCTTTAGCAGGTCGCGTCTGCGGACCTTCGATTCGAACATCTTTCGCATCCGCCGCTCGACCAACCAGTCACGCCACGCAAAAACCGAAGGCAAGAAGTCGGTTCCTGCAATCCCCAGATGCTGGACGTAGTCACCTCCTGCGGCCATCACTAGCTCGTTGACCGTGTCCGGAAATTCCGCCCGCGTGGGATCGTCCTCGCACTGCGGACGATGATGCACGAAATGCATCAGGTGTTCAACGGCGTTCACGTTCCAACCGTATCGCAGCGGCGTCCCCATCGTGACAACATCCAACTTTGCCAGAGGCTGTTTGATTCGCTGCTGTGCTTCCGACCAACTCGGTAAGTCGATGCGCCCCGAAACGGGCAACCGATAGTGCAAACGCGTTTGCTGAAAGAACGCGTGTTGCGTAGCCGCATCACTGCCGATCAATTGAGAAAGCATCGCGACCAGATTTCCACCATGACTGTGCGCCATGATCAGTACCCGGCCAGAACTGGAAAACTCACCGACTCGATTGATCAATCGCATCGCACCATCAGCGCGGCCCAAATGATGATTCTCGCCGGACCAAGAAAACCGTTCGATCGCGATCGGGGGCGCCGAAGTTGGATTGACGAGTCTGCCCAACTGCTCGGCGTATGATTCCGAAAAATTGCCAACCTCGCCAGCCAAGTCGTCGAACCAGCGTTTGCCAATCTCACGCATCTTTCCAGCCAGCCTTGGCGAAAGTCGCGTCACTTCTCGAACCAACCCGAAGATATCGTTTCCAGCAAACGTCCCATGCACCAACAGGATCGCACGGACGTCGTTGGCACGGAGCGTCTTGGCAATGTCCGGCAATGCCTCGCCCGGGTCGTTCTTGGGCACCGCCGAAGGAATCAGCAACGACTTCCCGCTGGTGGGTGAGCAGAACGTGGGATGCGGAAAGAAGACAGGCGGATTCATACGTATTTTAGGAGTCAGGCATGGACGCCTTTCCCATCGGTCAAAATGTGAACGATCGCGAAGGACAGGTTATAGCCTGGATCGTTGGTGTATACTGTCTGCGTTGAAAACACCCGTCTTCTCTCTCCATCCGACGACAAATGAAACGACGCGAATTCCTTGGCACTTCTGCCGCTCTTACCTTTGCGCTGACCCAATCAAAATCGCTGCTGGCATTGGACAAAGACAATCGCTATCGAAACGAAATCGGCATCCAACTCTACACCTTGCGTGACCAAATCAAAAAGGACGTCAAGGGAACCATCAAAGCTGTCGCCGACGCAGGCTACAAGCAAGTGGAACCTTACGGATTCCCCGACGCCAATCCTATGATCGAAGCCGCCAAAGACAACGGCCTGAAGATCAACTCGTCTCACTTCGCTTGGGACTCCGTCGTCAATCCCGACGACAAGGGCGTCAAGCCTTTCGCAGAGGTCTTACAGAACGCCAAAGACGCTGGTTTGTCACACTTGGTGATTCCCTATCTGGCTGACAAGAATCGCAAAACGCTTGACGACTATCGACAACTCTGTGAGCGATGCAACAAGGGTGCAGAGCAAGCCAAACAAGCTGGGATTCAATTGTCCTATCACAACCACGCTTTCGAGTTCGAACCGAAAGAGGACGGTGTGACGGGATACGACATCATGATCAAAGAGTTCTCGCCCGACATGAAGTTTGAAGTCGATGTATTTTGGATCCAAGTCGGCGGCAAAGATCCTGTCGAACTGATTCGATCCCTCAAAGGTCGCGTGTCGCAGTTGCACTTGAAAGACTTGAACAAAGAAATCGAAACGCCAAACTTCGGTGGCATACCGAAAGAAGCCTTCGAGGAACTCGGCGATGGTGTGATTTCTTGGGAACCGATCTTGAACGTGGCTGCCGAAGCAGGTGTCGAGCTTTGTCATGTCGAGCAAGACCATTCTCCACATCCAATCAAGAGCGTTCAGCAGAGCATCAAGCATCTGAGTAGTCTCTAGACCGCCGTCCATTCCCTAGAACGCCGTCCATTCCCTAGAACGCCGTCCATTCCCTCCCCACCTCCATCTCTCCCCAGGAAACAGCTCATGAAGTCACGATTACTATTCGCGTCCTTTGCCATGTTAGGACTGACCATGTTCCAATCTGCCTCCGGAGCCGAACTGGGCGTCGGTGACAAAGCTCCCGCTTTCGAACTGACTGGCAGCGACGGCAAAACCTACACCAGCGAACAATTCGAAGGAGAACAGGTGGTTGTGATCGCCTGGTACCCGAAAGCTTTTACCGGTGGCTGAACGAAAGAATGCAAGTCGCTCCGTGAGAGTGGCAAAGCCATCCGTCAGTTCAACGTCGCCTACTTCACCGCCAGTGTGGACAGCGTTCAAAAGAACACCGATTTTGCAAAGAGCCTGGATCTGGACTATCCAATCCTGAGTGACCCCAGCAAGGAATACGCCAAGGCACTGGGATGCTTGAGCAATCGAGGTTTCTCGAATCGATGGACGTACTACATCGGTACCGACGGCAAAATCTTGCACGTCGACAAGAAGGTGAAGTCAGGAGACCACGGCTCAGACATCGCAGCGAAACTGAAAGAACTGGGCGTCGCTAAGAAGGCGGAATAGCCGTCCGACTTGCGAATTTCCGTTTCAAATTGTTTTTTTGGCGAACCCTGATCCGTGCGAACGAGTCCGTGAATTGGCAGAATCGTCTTGCCTGGCACTTGCCAGGCGGGAATAATGCTTCTGTCGTTTCACGATGACGCGTCGTGAAGGACTGTTCCGTACGATGACTGGCCCCTTCTGGTTGGCACCTGGGTCCGGATTCGTCAAACATTGATTCGAAAGGAGGTGAGCCAGTGATTGATTGCTGTACTAGCCAACGGGGTGGTAACCCGTAGTGACTGTCGGCGGGCCGATGCTTCGGGCACGGCCACCCCACTCGCGCTGTCTCCGGACAGTGAGAGAAACAGCCCCGCTCGTTGAGACTACCTTGGTCTTGGCGAGCGGTTTTTTTATGCGCTCACGTGACTGCGGCGTCCATCCTTGTCATTACCCACAATTCCGAGTGGGCTTGTGAAACGCTGCTTA
>JBGCGI010000267.1:0-33523 GCA_045110715.1 Rubripirellula sp. | reverse complement strand
GTATTGAGAGCTGCGGAGACCCCGGACAAAGTGAATCTGCAGTTGTACACGCATACGCTTCATCCTGCGGCACAACCCGAAGCCGCTCCGTCCGCAAAATCACAGGGAGGATTCGATGCGTTGATTGATCGAACAAAGCTGACCGAACGCTGGAGTCACGTCGCGTTTACATTCGATGCCAAGTCGATAACGCTGTGTCTGGACGGCCAGCAGATCGCAAAACATACACTTCCTGTACCTGGCCCCGCTTCCGAGTTCGGCGGTCTAGTCATTGGGGGGCATCGAGCAGGAACGGGCCGCAACTTCGACGGCTTGGTCGATGAAGTATCCGTCTGGCAGGGTGCGATGAACCAAGCGGCCATCCGCAGAGTCCGCGACTCCGTGCTTCGTCGTCATTCCGAGTAGCGCAAACGAGGCCGCTTTCTCCTGTGGTGATGTTTCGGCCAGAACTCTATAGTGCTCCAATCATAGACGCCTTGCTGCCAACAGTTTCACGAGTGAGTTCGAGATGAAACGAAACACGCGTAGGAACTTTCTAAAAACCACAGCTGGCACAGCAGCCCTGCTTGGCACTGCACCGTATGGGTTCGCGGTTCAGCGCCGTGTTCTTCGCGTGCTAGGCACGCATGTTACGTTGCAAGAGTCGCTGCGTCAGCAAGCGCAAGAGGATCTTGGTATCGCCATTGAGTTTCAGCCTGGAGGAAGCGCGAGTATCGCCCACCAGGCATCGACGCGACCTGAATCATTTGATCTTTATGAGCAATGGTCCAACAGCATTCGAGTCTTGTGGCAGGCCGGCACGATTCAGCCCATTGAAACGAGTCGATTGGCGAATTGGAACGAGATCAACAATCTGACGAAAACGGGTCGACTGACATCGGAGGCAAAACTGGGGGCTGGCGATGCTCCCAACAAGCTCTTGTTTGTTCAAGAGGATGGTTCACTCGGTGGCGACATAGCGGAACGCATCAGCTACCTGCCCTACGTCCACAATGTGGACTCATTTGGCTATGACGCCGCGCAGATCGATCGTGGAATCCCTTACGAAACGGAAGGCTGGGGATGGCTCTTGGATCGAAAATGGAGCGGTCGCGTTGCTCTGGTCAATGAACCCACCATCGGTCTATTTGATGCGGCGCTCGCGGCCCAGGACATGGGACTCGCTCAGTTTGACGACATAGGCAACATGACAAAGTCCGAGATCGACGCGTTGTTTCGAGTCCTGGTCGACTTGCGCCGAGACGGCCATTTCCGGGGAGTCTGGAGTAGCGTGCCGCATTCTGTCGAACTCATGAAAAGTGGCGAGGTGGCGATCGAGAGCATGTTTTCACCGGGCGTATTCGCGCTGAAAGCTGGGGGCATTGACTGTATCTATGCTTCGCCAAAGAGCGGCTATCGTGCGTGGCATGGCGTGATGTGTTTGTCTGCGCAAACAACGGGCGCGAGCAAAGACATGGCCTACGAATACATGAATTGGTGGCTATCGGGCTGGCCAGGCGCTTTCATTGCGCGGCAAGGTTACTACATCTCCAATCCACAGCGCTCAAAAGAATTCTTATCCGAAGACGAGTGGAACTATTGGTATGAAGGTCAGCCGGCTCAATCCGACCTGAAAGGTACCGATGACAGAATCGTGGTTCAAAAGGGCGATTCGAGAGACGGAGGTTCTTATGAGAAGAGGTTCAGCAATATCGCGGTTTGGAACACCGTGATGGATAACTACGAGTACACCTTGAACGCGTGGAACGAATTCCTTTCCGCAGTTTAAAGCCATGGGCATTTGCGTGACCTCTTTATCTCTCAGAGCACGAATTTACCTCAGCGCTGCCTTGATGGTGTGCCTGATGTTGGTCATTGGGCTGATCATCTTCTTCGGCCAAGCAAGCTTGAACAAAAGTGTCCTCCAGTTGCGCCGATCGAACGACACAACGGCGAGAATACTGACACTTGATAGAGACGTCCAGGAGTTGCGATTGCGCGTTGATCGATACGTTGTCTCTGGCCATGACTCGCTTCTTGACGACGTCGCTCAAATCCACTCTCGCATGTCAGAAACAATTGAGCGACTGAAAGTAGAATCTGATGACCTTCCGACGCGGCAGAAAGTCGAAAAGATCGAGGTCCATCTTCAAGAGAATGCGAGGCAGTTTCAATCTGTCGTCGAGGAGCGTCGAATTCGCAAAGACCTTGTACAAGTGCAATTGCCTGTCGTCGGAGATCGTGTGGACCGCAACCTACGTGCATTCTCAACGAAGCTTGGATCCTCCGAACAACAGGCCAATCAATTGCTGGTCTACGGGGCGCGGTCTGATTTCTCGATCGCAGAAAAACTTATTCTTCGCTACTTCGAGACACCGGACGGGAAGCTGGTGGATGCGGCTCTGAAGGCATCCTCCGACGCGAAAACAGAAATCACGGCGATTGATGGATTTAGCGACGACAAGAACTTGCTCGCCGAGGAGATCGAAACGTTTGAAAGAATCGCCCTGCGAGGCGTTCAAGCGACAAGAAGCTACCTGCTGTTTCGCAATGTTGTGATGGCCGGAGAGGCATCGGAAATCGCTCACTACTCACGAACGCTTCGCGAAGATGCGGAGAAGCAGCGACACTTGATTGCTCAGCAAGCAGATTCGAGCAGGAAGAAGGTTAGCTTGCTAACGATCCTGTCGGTTGTTGTCGCGGCGATACTCGCGATCTTGATCGCTGGCCGACTTGCTGTTGCGATCCTGCCACCGATTACTGCGCTGACACGAACATTCGGAATGCTATCTGGGGGCGAGACGCTCTCTGACATTCCCGAGACCGATCGAACGGATGAGATCGGCCAAATGGCGGTCGCAGCCCGAGTCTTCAGCGATCAAAACCGTCAGACCAGAGATTTGCTGCGTGATTCCGAAGAACTGCGTGAGAAGCTTGAGGCACAGACGATCGAATTGGAAGCGACCAACGAGGAATTGGACAGCTTCGCCTATGTGGCCTCTCACGATCTGAAGTCACCCTTGCGGGGTATTCGACAACTCGCCACCTGGATCGAGGAAGACGCCGTCGATGACTTTTCGCCCCAAACGTTGGACTACTTAACCAAGCTAAAAAGTAGAGTTGCCAAAATGGAGGCGTTGCTACAGGACCTGCTCGATTTCTCTCGCGTTGGACGAGTCAATACAAAATCAGAAGAGGTCAACCTGGAGAGCCTGCTTCAAAGCATCATCGAGATAACCGACAACCCCAACGGTGCAGCAGTCACGTGGCAGGACAATTTGCCTACAATCAACACTGTCCGTTCCCCGCTTGAACAAGTTTTTTTGAATCTCATTGGCAATGCGATCAAGCATAACCATCGAGGAAAGGACGGAGAGGTCCACGTCACTCTTGAACCGAAAGGCAAGTTCCATCGGTTTCGGGTCACAGACAACGGCCCTGGCATCGCGGCCAAAGATCACGAACGGGCGTTTCAAATGTATCAGCGCGTTGGAGATCAGGCGGTGGACGGTAGCGGGATGGGGCTCGCTATCGTCAAGAAGCAGATCGAGTACTTTGGGGGGACGATTCAGTTAGACTCCCTCCCTGGTCAAGGTGCAACATTTACATTCACCTGGCCTGTCGAACGTCAACTCACATAAAGTGATCCGCGATGTCTACCTGCAATCCGATCGTCATGCTAGTCGAAGATGACGATGTCGACGTCGAACTGGTGAAGCGGGGAATCGACGCTCGCACCTTGAATTGCGACCTGCATTCGATGGCTAACGGGAAGGAAGCGCTCGCATTTCTTCGTGATAGCGACCTCACCGCTGAGCGGCGTCAGAACTTGATCGTCTTTCTCGATATCAACATGCCGGGAATGAACGGACATCAGTTTCTAAGTGAATTGCGATCGGACGCGAAGCTCAGACGGACAATCGTGTTCATGCTGACGACGTCTGACCATCCACGTGACAAAGCGCAAGCTTACGACAAGAACGTGGCGGGATACTTCGTCAAAAACAATCTCGATGGATTGCTAGACACCGTCGCCATCTACTCAGAAAACGTCGAGTTTCCCCCTGCGTGAGCGCTCGATCGGCACTCACTTGCAAACATCGCGTCAGTGTTGACGTAGCGAGCACAGCCCCCAGCCAGCATCCCCAAACGGAACACGCTTTCTCATGCCGAGAGGTTCGAGCCAACGTCTGTCCTGTAGGCGGACCAAGCGGGAAGCAAGGCCGCGATCAGCGCTAGAGCCAGGACCAGAGGCAAAACGTAAATCTCGAAAGCGCTGATCGAGAAGAAGCCAACTTGCACTCCGGTTTGCTCTTCGATCACGCCGCTATAAGCGGTGATCGCGGCATGAGCCAACAGCCAACCGCAGATCGCCCCAATGAAGGCGATCAGAAAGCTCTCGAAGACAATGATGGTGGTGACCGTTTCACGCCTCGCGCCGAGAGCTCGCATCACTGCGATGTCTCGCCGGCGATCATTCATCGAATTGTAGATGGCGACCAAAATCCCTACGGCAGCGACGATACAGGTGATGAAGGTGATCGCTAGCAGAGCCTTGAGCAGTGGTCCCACGATCATCGTCATCAGCTTGTTGATCTCACCAACGGGAGCGGCTGCCTGAGAGCGAATTCCTTCATTGATCACATTCTGCATGCCAGGCGCGAACATGACGTTGCCGTTCTTCACCAAGATTGTCGTCACTTCTCGCTCAGGAATCGACAGCAAACGAAACTTATCGGGGCCCTGCTCCGCGGCTGCTTCGGCCTCGGCCTGCTTTTCCGAATCAGATACGGCGGCATTCTCATCCTCTTCGATTGGTTTGGCGTGCCCATCCATCAGGTAAAAGCCCTCGAGATTCACGAAAGCCGCCCGATCGTTCGGCGTGCCAGTCGGCTCCATCACACCCACGATCGTGAATCCAAGATCGTGTCCGTGCCCAGTGGGATCACCATGGGTAGGATTGAAGGAATCGCCCACAGTGACCTTCATCTCCTTGGCAACACGGGACCCAACGACAGCCTCAAAGTACCCGTGCTCTTGGGAATGATCGCGAATGGCGCGGCCTTCGGAGAACGCGAACTCCTCATTCAGCTCGGGACCATGCCGCAGCTTCTCGAAAAACTCAGACGTCGTTCCCACCACTCGGAACTCGCCAAAATAATCGCCTAGGGCGAGTGGAATTGCGTACCCAACGACTTCATCGCCCTCTTTGGAATATACAAATGGTGCGTAGCGACCCTCGCGTTTGGCAAGCTCCTTGTCGCCACCGAAACGCTCGACCATCTCAGCTCGCCGGTCTTGCGGCAGGAACTCCATGTACTCGGTGTATGGAAGGTTCTCGATGGGCTGACTCAAGTAGTAAACGCTATTGAGCGTTAGTTGCAGCGGACTACCTTTCGGACCAACAACAAGGTTGTAGCCAACCGACGCGTTGCGAGTGAACGCTTCATTGATGACTCCGTAGACCGAGAGCACCAAGACCACCAGCCCAACGCCGAGCGCAAGTGACAGTGTTGTCAGAATGCTCGATAGCGAGCGGTGACAAAAGTTTCGCCAGGCGATCTGTAGCAGCGACATGGAGCGAGAAATGACGTTGGAGGAAACGAAGTGCGTCAATCAATGTTGACTTACGCGTTCTGCGACTCGAATGCGCGGTTGATCTGATCGAGCTTGTCGACTCGGTCTAACGTGGACGCCACGTCCATGTCATGAGTGACCATCAACAGCGAGACATCTTCCTCGCGACAGGTCGTACGAATCAGGTCCAAGACGCTTTCGGCGCTCGCTGGATCCACGTTCGCGGTGGGTTCATCGGCAAGTAGAACTTTGGGCTTCCCTGCCAATGCGCGAGCAATCGCAACGCGCTGCTGCTGTCCGACCGAAAGTTGCTTGGGTCGATAGTTGGCTCGATCGGCCAGACCAACGCGGGAAAGCAAATCTCGTGCGCGCGAATGATCTTGTTGGCCCCCGAAGGTCATTCCGAGTTTGACATTCTCAAGCGCCGAAAATGCCGGTAACAAGTTGAAGGTCTGGAAAACATAGCCCACCGCAAACGCACGAAAGCGATCGCGTCCCTGTTCGCTCAATCGAGTGATCTCGGTCCCATCGATTCGGATCGAACCCGAGTCGGGAGTTAGCAAGCCAGCGATCAAATGCAAGAGCGTTGTCTTGCCGCCGCCACTCTGCCCGATCAATGCTACCTGCTCGCTTTGATCGATCTCGAATTGAGGCACATCCAACACGCGAAGGGTGCCTCCGCCGGGCTGATCAAAACTCTTGATCAGATCGGAAATCTGTAGCATGCTCATCGTTTTCTCATCGCTCGTTGCAGCCCACGGTCGGTGTCTCGCTTCTTTAACGTTTCACGTTTGTCGTGCAATTGCTTTCCTTTGACCAAGCCCATCACACATTTTGCGATGCCCCGCTCGTTGAAGTAAACGCGAAGCGGAATCAGTGTAAAACCTCGCTCCATTGCTCGGCCTGCGATCTTTTGGAACTCACGTGAATGAACCAGCAACTTGCGAGGCCGACGGGGATCGTGGTTCCACATCCCCGCGTTGGCATAGTGTCCGATGTCTGCGCCGACCAGCCAGAGCTCTTCGCCCTTGATGCGGATGTGGGCCTCATCGAGCGAGAGCTTTCCATCTCGCATCGATTTGACTTCACTACCCATCAGCATCATGCCGCATTCGACGGAGTCCAAGACCTCGTAGCGGTGCCGGGCCTTGCGGTTCTCGGACACCATCGTGACCGGAGGTCCTTTCTTGCCTGCACCAGCTTTGGTTGCTTTGCTTGTTTTTTTCTTCTTTCCCATAACACGTGGATTGTACGCACGATCCTGCCATAAACGTAGCTGGCTACCGGGGAACGCGAACCCGCCTCCAATGGTCTGACTTGGTCTTCTCACTACAATGAACAGCGACGGACATCCCCACTTTGACGAGTCACCGTTTGTCTCAAAGCTCAAAGTGGCTGTCTTGCGTAGGAAGTACACTGCGTACGAACTCCGTATTTGGTTCACCCTTTCTTGATCATTCGTTCGTGGAAATCCTGATTCATGGCATTTCGTCTCCCCATCGTTGCTGAACCCGAACTGCCTGAAGGCGCTGAAGTCAGCGGTTCTGGACGTTTGCCACGATGGCTGAAACGTCCCATCCCAGCCAGCAACGCCAATCATCAGACTCAGGAGTTGATGGACGAACTGAAGCTGGAGACCGTTTGCGACAACGCGAAATGTCCCAATCGAATGGAGTGCTACAGTCAGCAAACAGCTACGTTCATGATTCTGGGCGCCGTTTGCACGCGGCCCTGTGGATTCTGTGCCGTTCATCGGGGTCGACCACCTGAACTACCTGAGTCGGACGAACCCGAGCGAGTTGCCGAGGCGGCCGCTCGTCTGGGCCTGAAGCATGTCGTGATCACCAGCGTGACTCGCGACGATCTGCCTGACGGAGGCGCCGATCATTTCTACCGTTGCGTGGTCGCGGTGAGAGAGCGGACGGGCGCCACCACCGAAGTACTGACCCCCGACTTTGTTCATTGCAAGCCTGCGCTGGAGCGTGTGATCGCGTCTCGGCCAGATGTATTCAACCACAACATGGAAACAGTACCTCGTTTGTATCGCCGCGTGCGTGGCCCGAAGAGCGACTATCGCTGGACACTGCAAATGATGCGCGACGTCAAGAAGTACGACCCAAGTGTTCGGACCAAGAGCGGCTTGATGCTGGGATTGGGCGAAGAGCGCGGCGAGCTGCTTGACGCACTTGCCGACTTGCGTGAATACGATGTCGACTTCCTGACACTTGGCCAGTACTTACAGCCAGGCGAGAAGTATCTCCCCGTTGTCCGCTACGTGCCGCCAGAAGAATTTGACGAGATCGGCGAATTGGCGAAGCAAATGGGCTTCAAGAAAGTCGCCAGCGGCCCCTTCGTCCGCAGCAGCTATCACGCTCGCGACATGGCAGAAACCCCCGTCTGAAGGTGACTCGCTATTCGGTCGCCGCCCTGATGGCGCCGCTCCAATCGCCGAGCTCTGCCTGGCGAATCAATTCGATCGTGGGATACCAGGGTGTGGACGGACCTTCCAATCCCCAGCGCCAATCGGGAACTCGTCCCAACAGTATCTTCGTATTTGCCCCAACAGCACCCGCAAGATGAGCGACGGCGGTATCCGTTGTGATCACCGCGTCCAAATTCCGCAGAATCGCAGTGGTATCGGTAAAGCACCCATCGTCCTGGTCAACGTGATCCGGTAACCGCAGAATCGAATCGCCAAAGCTGCATCCCTCTAGCTGCTCGCTGCCGTAACCGAACTGCAAGTTGACCAGCTGAACATTTGGCATCTGCGCGAGCGGCTGCAACTCCTCCAGCGGAATACTTCGATAGACGTCAGCGTGATGTCCCGGATTCCCCTGCCAATTGATTCCGATCCGACGAGTCACTGAAGTCTCTTTCGGTGCCTGTTCGTCAAGCCACTTTCGCCAGTAGTCAATCAACTCGGGAGAAACGGTCAGGTATCCCGAACCTTCGTCAAATAGCTCCGTTCCCCAAGCAATCTGCCCGGTCTTCTGATACAGCAAGTCCACCACCTCAATAAATGTCGCGTGGTAATCGATTCGAACGCCCAAACTGTGCAGCGGAGTCGTCTCGAGAACGAATCGATCGATCCCTGGAGCAGAACTGAACAGTGGCAACAAACGATCCGAGCACTGCAACAGCACTGTCGCACCAAGCTTCTTCAGCGAGGCCGCCACACGAATGAAATGGATAGCGTCGCCAAGCCCTTGCTCCGAGTACAGTAGGATCGACTTTCCATCCAGAGGCTGGCCAGTCCAAACGGGCGCCGAAGCCTGAGGCCGATAGATCCCACCCATCTTCCATCGCCAACGGTACTCGTTCCAGCCAAGGTCGTAATTGCCCATCAGAAGATGGATGACGCCAAGATTGCGATGAAGTTCCGCGTCGTTAGGATTCGCCTGCAGGCCTTGTTCGTACCAATGCAAGCCGCGCCCGATTTCTCCGCTCCAGATCCAAAGCGAGCCCCGATTCTTGAGTGCAGAGAGATACCCTGGCTTTTGCTCAAGCGAGGTCACGAAGCACTCCTCAGCTTCGTCGACATGGCCAAGCATGCGAAGCGAGTTTCCTAAGTTGTTCCAGGCGATCGGATATTTGCTTCGGATCGCGATTGCTTCACGGTAAGCCTCCACCGACTGCTCAAACTCGCGTTGATCAAAGAACAGAATACCCAGATACACCAACGCGTCAGCGTCTCGCGGATCATTGGCGAGCACCTTTCGATAGGTGTCTTCGGCTTGATCGAAGTTGCCTGACTGGTGCTGGGTCCAACCGTGCTGCAGGATTTCGGCGGTGGTGGGCATGACGCGGAGAGTCGAGTGGTCCGGGAACAGCGGATGTCGCTGGGTCTCGTAGGTCTTGGAACGAAAAAAGCGACACGTTGAAACGTGTCGCTTTAGAGTTTATCGAATGCTGCGAGTTGCTGGGCTAGTCGAGGAAGCCGACCAAGTCCTGGCTGCGGCTTGGCTGCTGCAACTTACGGACGGCCTTGGCTTCGATTTGCCGGATTCGCTCTCGCGTCACCTTGAAGATGTGACCGACTTCTTCCAGCGTGTAGCTGTAGCCATCACCCAAGCCATATCGCAGTTTGATGATCTCACGCTCGCGATACGACAAAGATTTCAACACACCAGCGATACGATCGCGAAGCATTTCCTGAGTCGCACCGATTTGCGGGCTCTCTGCAGTGCCATCGGGAAGCAAATCACCAAACTGACTGTCTTCACTGTTACCAACCGGACGGTCGAGCGAGATCGGGAAACGGCTCATGGTGAGCACACGACGAGCTTCCTCGACGGTAACGTCAGCACGACGCGCGGTTTCTTCGATCGTGGGCTCACGGCCAAGCTCTTGAAGCAGTTGGCGAGCCACGTTGCGAACACGGCTCATGGTTTCGACCATGTGCACAGGAATTCGGATGGTGCGGCTCTGGTCGGCAACAGCTCGGGTGATTGCTTGACGAATCCACCACGTTGCGTAAGTACAGAACTTGAATCCTCGACGATACTCAAACTTGTCGACCGCACGCATCAGGCCAGCGTTGCCTTCTTGAATCAGGTCCAAGAATGACAGGCCACGGTTGCGGTACTTCTTGGCGATCGAAACCACCAAACGCAAGTTGCCTTCGCTCAGTTCGCGTTTGGCTTGTTGATACTCGGCGTAAACCTTGTTGAGCATCTTCACGCGGTTGCGAAGTGAGGTGGGAGTTTCTTGACAAGCCGTCAGGATCTGACGTCGCTCGTGCAGCAATTTCTCACGGACTTCACGACCATGCTTGGTGCGTTTCTGGGCGGAAACCTCACGATCGATCTCACGGAGACGATGCGAGAACTTCGCCAGCAGATCAATCCGGGTTTCGATTCGCTGAGTACGCAGGCCAAGCTCTTCGATCAATCGAACAGCACGACGACGACGGCGAGCCAGGGCTCGCCAAGCTTCGGCGCGACGACGCTGAGAAGCACTCTTACTGAGAGCGACTTTCCAATCGTGGCGATTGCGTCGCAGCAAAGTTTGCAATGTTCGCAGGTTGTGCGGCAGTCGACCGATGATCTGCTCTTTCTCAAGTCGATCGGTGACCGAGACTTGAACGGTACGATCGAATGGCAACTGGCCACGATAGACCTTCTTCAGAGTCTTGTAGGCTTCCACCAAGACGAAGTGATTTTCCAGCAGCTTGGTGCGGAAGCGACGGCGAGTCTCTTCAATCCGCTTTGCCAGCTCGATTTCTTGCTTTCGAGTCAGCAACGGAATCTCACCCATTTGGGTCAGATACATTCGAACCGGGTCGTCAGACCATGATTCGCTCTCATCGACAATCAGTTCATCGGGGCTGTCAAGCTGAACTTGACCCTCGGCGCGCACCGCCATTGCCACGGCAACGTTATTGTCTTCGTTGTCGTCAACAGGCAATTTGCGAAAGCCGGTCATCGCTTCGGTGCTTTGATCAGCTGCGGCTTCGTATTCGTCCAATAAGGTATCGAACAAGACAGGGACTCCTGGCAGAACGGTTGGGTGTTGTTGGTTGATGCTCGGTGAATCAACGCGAAATTCCGCGTTAGGCACCGTCACGAAAATCAGTCAGTTTGCGAGGTGATTTGATGGTTGCGATCGTTGGGCCGTTTGGCGGCGACCTCGGTTGCTTCCGTGCCAGCGGCTTGGCAGTGCAACGAGGGCGGCGAAACTGGGCTCCGTTGAAATCAAATCTTTAATAGCGACAAACTTTCGCGGTGAAGCATCAGGGTTAATGTCAAAGTTGGAAGCGAGGTCTGTTGGGAGACTCGCCTCGTGGGCAATGGTCGTGAAAAAGGACGTTAGATGAACGGTGGAAACAGGATCAATGAATCATGAGGGTACGGTAGTTGCGGTTTGCACATCCTGCGCCAATCGTTTTGCCTAATTTCAAGAGTGGTTGGTGAATCACCAAAGTCTCGACCTAGTGGAGAAGAGTTTGCCCAAATGAAAGTTTCACTTGTCTGCAATCTTTTCACGTTCGTTTGATTGAACGTTACGAACAACTCTACCACTACGTTAACGACGGCTTGGAACTGCTCCCTCAATTGGAAAAACTTTCCGTTTGGGAGAGTCATCTGCCCGGGAAGAGAATTCATTCGTGACATTTCTGCTTTCGCAGGTGCACACCAACACATCTTCATCCTGGATCAAACGACTCGCCCAAAACTCGCTTTGCTAAAACGATTGAGCCGAAGAGACACATGCCCCCATCCGAAAGATGATGGAATGCGATGATCGAGCGAGTCCCTCGTGAACAATCACGAGTGATGACGCGTATCAAAATTTCCCCCGGTCCTAACGTTCAAGCCTAAATGGCTTCGCCTTCCTGGCGGCATGCGGCAAATTGACCACGCAGATGTGACTCGAATCCTTCGTGTCACCTGGACGAACAAAACAGTTCGTTGTTTATTGCCGCGGGTCACCTGGTGGTGTCCGGCCTGAGGCGGTTTCCCAAGGGAAGCCAGTCAGACGGGAGCGGACTATTGGGCGGGTGGTGCCAAATGCTCTCCTGGATTCTAGTCACCACGCTGGCTCGGTCCAGTCCCAGCTCCCAACCAAATCTGCTGATTGATCCCTCATGCACCAGCTGCCATGCCCGAGTTGCCAAGCTCCAATCCCAGTTTCCCCCTCTCAGGCGGGCGATCGAACGACTTGCCCTAAATGCAGTGCTGAAGTTGACATCCCCAAGTTGGGCGAGCTGCGCCAACTTCCGGTCGAAGACAGCCAAACCGCTAACCCTGAGTCCCGCCAAGCAGCTGGCGGGGGTGGCAAAGGATTCATCTTTCTGGCACTCGGAATGATTGGCGTCGTCAGCCTCTTGATGGCCGGATACTGCGGAATTCGTTGGGTTTTGATCGATGTTCCCGCGACCTCCGAAATCCACATCGCGGATTACAAAGAACGATACGAGAACCTGACCGCGGCGGAACTGGTTCGCGAGTACGAGGACATGGAAAAATTTGGCGTGGAACTTGCTGGCCCATTCAAATACAAGCTGGACGAGCTCAAGAAGACCGCTTGGGGCGGAAAAGCTGCCGGTGCTGGAGTGGTCGGCCTGATCTCAATCGCGGGGGCATTCTTGATCGGTGGCAGCGGCCGACGCAGTCCAGCCTAACTGCCCCGAAACGACCAAACCTCGTGGGGACACTTGGTAGATTCGTGATTACCGTTTGCGGCGCCGCATCACGTAGACAACATCCTCAGTCGCACCGTCAACCTCGATGGGATCGGTCAAGTCGTAACCAAAGTCATAAGTTGCCACCGTTTCCCAACAGCCACTCGAAGCAATCAAACGATTCATCTGCGCTGGCGTGTAACTCCGCAGCACCAACTCGTCCGCAATTCGGAAGCTTCCGGTCGGCCGATGAATGTCAAAACGAATCCCAAACCGCTCGACGCGGCGGCGGCTGTCCCGATGCTTGAACCACATGTGCGTGTTGATCGAAAGGTGACCGCGGCGAGCTGACCAGGATTCCGATTCACTCGGCGCGACTTCCGTTGGAGTCAGGTGCACGCCAAGAAGATACAAACCGCCAACGCGAACGGCCTGGCCCATGCATTCAAGATGCTTGCGAGCCGCCGCTTCACTTCCCAAATGCCGAAAGCTGTTGATGGTATTGAAAGCAATGTCATAGCGCCGCTTGACCCGAAAATCAGACATATCGGCGACAAACGCAGGCTCGGCAAGTCCGTGTCTGCGAAACCGTGCGTTACAGAACTCCACCGCTTTGGAATTCAGATCCAGCCCACCAACCTCGTATTCACGCTTGGCCAAGGCATGCAGCAGTCGTCCTGTCCCACACGCAGGCTCGAAAAGCCGAGTCGGCTCCTTCGACAAGTACTCGTCTCCACAGCCTAGAATGAACCTAGTTTCCGCAGCACAGTCAGCGCCGAAAACCAAGTCATAGAACTTGGGATGGTCATAAATCGATTCGTTGACGGTTTCGATCTCGTAAGGCTCTTGCTCAGTGTTGATGACAGCGTCTTGGAGTCAGAGGTGGGAGGATTGGATATCGCTAGTGAGTCGCCTCACGATCCGTTAGCGAACCGACGGCAGGCCAAGAGACCGACGAATGATGCCGATTTGGCCCGCGTGGATGTGCTCATGCAATGGACAAAAAAGAATGGCGCCAAGCTTATTCGGATAGGCGGCAAATGGCATCTCTTCAGGTTCTAGCAACACCTCCGGCGAGACCGACTCCAGCTCTTTCATTGACCGCTCGTAAACCTGCGACATGCGGTCGACCAATTCATCCGCGCTGGGCTGTTTGGAGGTGTCGGTCGAAGGCACCGAACCGCGGGTGTACGCCTTGCGAAACTTGCCGGGAATCAGGGCAAGATCGTCGGGGTGACGGCCTCGCAGCCGAAACATGCACAAGCCGTACTGACTAACCGTGAGATGCCCGACCTGCCAAGCAATGTTCGTTGGCACGGATTCGGAGAGCTCGAACCAGTGCTCGCGCGGAGTGGCTTCGAGCAGCTCGAGCGTATAACGACGAGCAAATTGAATTTGCCCGATGGCCCCCCGCAACATGTGAATCGCGCTGGTGGCATCGGGAATCGAATCGAAATGTGGTTCAGTAGCAGTCATGCCACCGATGATATCACACTCGTTCGTTCTGTCAGGCAGCTCGCCGGACTTCGCAGGCCTGATTCGCTGCCGGCTCAATTTGCTGGATCAATTCCAGGTCAGCTTGCGATGGGTCGTGCGTGGCTTCCAGTTGGTTCAAGGCCCGCTCGATTCGGTTCACGAACTCTTCCCGGGTTTCATCCTCGCGGCGAAGCATCGGCTCGGCAAAGTAGGCGTCGATCGTCGCAAACGGCCACGGGATCTGTAATCGATCCCAAGTTCGACTCAAAATCCAACGACGACTTGGAATCGCCACCACGACTAAGACGGCGGCTTCGGTCTTGTCGGCCAGCATGCCGATTCCCTTGTGAGCACGTCCGCGAGGCCCCCGAGGACCATCCACCGTGATGATTGCGGGCTGCCCACCTTTGACGTGTTCGATCAAGCCCTGCAGAGCACGCGCACCTCCCTTGCTGCCAGTTCCGCTGCTTCCGCGGATCGGAACATGTCCAATCCGCTCCAAGCCACGAGCAATGATTTCTCCGTCAACGGATCGCGAAACGATCGCGCCTGTTCCCGGCTCCGCGGCCACCGAAGCCGCAACCTGATGTGCGTGAAGAGCTGCAAAGACGTGATGAAGGCCTTCTGATTCCAAATTGGGACGTGGGTCATTGTGGACGCGGCGACGGCAGGTCATCCGCAAGACCACCAACATGAAAGCAGCAAGGCGGGGAACGAGGTGTTTCATCGGGGCGAATCCAGAGACTTCAACTTGAACGGTCGACGTCTCGGATATACGAAATTCGCATGGTCCGCGCGAACCTCAATCACCTCTCCCTTGCTAGCAACTGAGTGCTCAGTTGCCGCTATTTTCGCGGAATTTCCCCGGTGTTTGGCCCACTTCGCGTTTGAAGACCACGCTGAAGTATTCGGGGTGCTTGAATCCAGTCAGGTTGGCGATTTGCGAGAGGGAGAGATCTGTATCACAAAGCAGCTGACAGGCCCGCTTGATTTGAGCAGCACGAATTTCGGCTTGCGGAGATCTGCCAACGGACTTGCGAAACCGCCTTTCAAGCGAGCTTCGTGCAATTGGGACTTCCAGCAGGATGTCGGAGACAGTCAGCCCCAAACAGGATCGATCACGAATGATCTTGAGCGCAGCAACCACGTCTTCGTCGTCGATCGCCATCACGTCGGTTGAATGGCGGGCGGCGACCCCGAGCGGCGCGATCGAAAGATGCTGGTCCGGTAGCTCTTCTCCTCGCATCAAGCGATCAAGCATCTTAGCGGCTTCAAAACCAACACGTTCGGCCGACGGAATCACACTCGAGAGCGGTGGCTGGCAGAAGTCACACAACACGCGGTCGTTATCGACCCCAATCACAGAGACTTGCTCGGGCACAGAGATTTTTGCAGTGCGACAGCCCTCCAAAACATGTTGGCCGCGCAGGTCATTGCAGGCCATGATGCCGATCGGCTTGGGAAGCGATTCCAACCACGACACCAGTTCGGCTTGCCGTTTCTCCCAGCCCGTCCGCCTAGCCTGGGCCCAATCGGAGGTGTACTGAAGGCACTCATGATCATGCTCGTCCAGCGCAGCTTCAAATCCGATCCGCCGCTGTGCAGACCAGTGATGATCACTGAATCCACAGTAGGCGAACTTACTGAGCCCGCGCTCCATCAAATGGGTCGCCGCCATTCGACCGATCGCTTGCTGGTCATTCCAAATGGTGGGCAGCCTCTGATCGCCATAAATGTCGGTCAGATTCACCGTCGGAATCCCCCATTTCAGAATCAGGTCTGCCATCTCGGGCGTCGTCGATCGTGTGATGATTCCATCTCCATCCCAACCACGAAGCCAAGCAGGCGGTGTGACTTGGAGTTCACGCAGATCCAGTTGAACGGACCAGGGGCGACTTTCCATCAAGTAGCGGCTGATCCCTTCCAACACGCCACGGCCAAATGCCATCGCCGTTTCCACAATCAGCAGCACATGGGGGCGGCGATAATTCGTATCACCGACGCTAATCGTTGGCGACATTGGGCTGCGATGCACGGGAGAAGTGGGATCGGGTGTCACGCGGCTCGCTGGCCTACCACATCAAGAGAAAGAAAAAAACTCAATCGCTACACGACTTCTCTCTCAGTCTAGCCAACCAAAATCCTTCAATCGAGCCATAATTCGCCTACATCTACTGGATTCGCCAGTCATTTCCGACACATCCCTTTCCGCAACGTATCTCAATGGAAGTACTTGGATTCTCATTGGCTTACAATGCGTTTTGAGCGACAATGAGAAAGCTTGTTTGTGAGACCTCTTGCCATCCTCACTCCCACCTTTGGCGTCGCAAACACAAATCCGTCAACCAAGCAATCGGTAAACCGCCAATGACGAATTTCCGTCGTTCCCAGTTCTTGTGCCCACTCCTTCTTGTGGTCTCTGTTTCGATTGCGTTCGAACGGACCGCGAATGCGCAAGAGTCGGACACTCCGATCGACTTCATGAACCAGGTCCAACCGCTCCTGGCCAAGCGTTGCTACGCATGCCATGGACCCGATGAAGCCGAAAGCGGACTCAGCTTCGCAGATCAGAGGTCTGCCTTTGCCGAAGCTGATTCCGGTGACATTGCAATCGTGCCGGGCAACGTCGATGCGAGTGCCCTGATCGCTCGCATCAGTTCAAGCGACGAGGGCGAGCGGATGCCTCCGGAAGGTGACCCGCTCTCGCCAGAAGAAATTGAAATGCTGCGAACTTGGGTCAAGCAAGGATCTCCATGGCAAGAGCATTGGGCATTCGAACCGATGGTTCGGCCAGATCTGCCAACGGTCTCAGATCCTGACTGGTCAAAGCATCCAATCGATGCCTTCATCTTCGATTCATTGCGTGACGGCGGCCTCGCCCCCAATCCACTCGCCGACCGGCGCACCCTGATTCGACGCGCGTACTACGACCTGACCGGACTGCCCCCAAACGCGGAACAGGTCCAAGCGTTTGTTGACGACACCGATCCGCTGGCCTTTGAGAAGTTGATCGATGACCTGCTGGAGTCGCCGCACTACGGCGAACGCTGGGGCAGGCACTGGTTAGACCTCGTTCGCTTTGCGGAAACGAATTCGTATGAGCGTGATGGCCCCAAACCCAACGCCTGGAAGTATCGCGACTACGTCATCAAGTCTTTCAACGACGACAAACCATACGATCGGTTTTTGCATGAGCAGTTGGCAGGTGACGAATTGGACGAGGTCACCACGGAAACTCTGACGGCGACCGGATACTTTCGTCTCGGGATCTGGGATGACGAACCCGCCGATCCGCTACAAGCGATTTATGACGAGATGGATGATTTGATCATGACCACTGGCCAAGCCATGTTGGGACTGACCATCAACTGTGCTCGCTGTCACGATCACAAAATCGATCCGATACCGCAGAGAGATTACTACGGCATGGTCGCGCTTCTGCGTGATGTCACGTCCTGGGGAACACGCGGCAACCAACAAGACAACAATCAAATCGATGTCTCCGATCAACAACTGCGTGTGAAGTACGCGGCGAATGATGCCCGCCGAAGAGAACTCGAGTTGGAAATCCGAGAGATCGAGCAGGCGGGAATCGCCAAAATGCCGGGCCCTGACCAGCGAGCAACCGAAGGCAACAAGCGAGACCGCAAACGCGTGCTCTCAAGCAAGCTCAAAGACCATCTCAGCGCGGAACAGTGGGCGACCTACAAGGAACTTCAAAAGAAACTGGCGACGACCGCCAAGCAACGAAAAGAACTTCCACCGCGCGAAACAGTCATGGGTCTTGGCAAGACCCATCGCGAGCCCAAGCAGACGTTTGTGTTATTCCGAGGCAATCCGCACTCGCCAGCAGATCCGGTGGAACCATCCTTCCCAACCATTTTCGGTTCGCCGGCGCCCACGAATTTCTCGCCGACTGAAACATCGGCTGGACGCCGTAGAGTTCTCGCCGAATGGATGACGCATCCAGAGAACCGGCTCACCGCTCGCGTGATGGCCAACCGCGTCTGGCAGTTTCACTTTGGCCGCGGGATCGTTCGTAGCAGCAACAATTTCGGGCAACTCGGTACGCCGCCAACCCATCCACAACTCCTGGATTGGCTCGGGCACCAGTTGATCGACGGAGGCTGGAAACTGAAGTCGCTACACCGACTGATCATGACCAGTCGTGCCTATCAAATGACATCAACCGCCACGCCCGACGGCATGTCAGCCGATCCGAACAACGATCTGTTTTGGCGTTTCGACCCTCGCCGCTTGAGTGCGGAGGAAGTGCGGGACTCGATTCTGGCCGCAAGCGACTCGCTCAACCGCAAGGCGTATGGCCCCAGCATCTACCCCAAAATGTCCAAGGAAGTGCTAGCTGGTCAGTCTCGACCTGGTAGCGGATGGGGCAAATCATCTGAGCAAGATCGAAACCGTCGCAGCGTTTACATCTACGTGAAACGATCCTTGTTGACACCGCTCCTGACAGCGTTCGATTTCCCTGACCCAGACCTGACTTGCGAAGACCGATTCAAAACGTTGCAACCGGGCCAAGCATTGTCGCTCATGAACAGCGATTTCGCTCACGAGCAAGCTCGGCGCTTGGCGGACTCGATCGGCGCCACGAAACTCGACAACGCGGACATCGTGCGACGAACGATTCAATCCGCTCTAGCGCGTCCAGCCACCGACACTGAGATCCTACAAGGCTCCGCTTTGATCGACGATTTGAAAGATGAACACGGTGTCGCCAATGACCGTGCCGTTCAGCTTTACTGTTTAACGGTGTTGAACTGGAACGAGTTTCTCTTTGTTGACTAGCTGGGCTCAAACGTGGCCGCGGCTTCCAGTCGCGGTTTCGCTCGACCATTCGCTGCGGCTAGAAGCCGCAGCCACGCATCGAATCTAAACCAAACCGTAGTAGTTCAAGAGACATATTCATGACGTCAAAAAAACGATCCAACTTTTGTGGTCGAACGCGCCGCGAATTCCTTTGGCAATCCGGTGCTGGCTTCGGTGGTGCTGCGCTCGCGTCCATGCTGTCCGGCGACGGATTCTTCGACAACAATGCAAGCGCGGAATCAAAGTTCAAGAACCCTTTGGCCGCCAAGCCTCCCCACTTTGCTCCCAAGGCCAAGTCGGTGATCTTTTTGTTCATGTACGGAGGGCCGAGTCACATCGACACCTTCGAGCACAAGCCGAAGATGAAGGGAATGGATGGGAAGACCGTCGACGTCAAAACGTTCGGACGCGGTGGGCACAAAGCCGGAGGTCGCATTGTCGAGCCGCGATGGGACTTCAAACGCTATGGCAAGTCTGGCAAAGAAGTCAGCGATCTGTTTCCAAATGTTGCCAAGCACGTCGACGACATCGCTTTTCTGCATTCGATGACGGCCGACTCGCCGATTCACGGATCGGCCATGTTGATGATGAACAGCGGCAAAATTCTGTCAGGCAGCCCGGCGCTCGGATCATGGGTCAACTACGGCCTGGGCAGCGTCAATGAAAACCTGCCCGGCTTTGTCGTGATGCTGGACCCAACAGGCGGACCGATCAGCGGTGCCAAGAACTGGAGCAGCGGCTACATGCCTGCGACCTACCAGGGGAATGTCTTCCGCAGCAAGGGAGCACCGATTTTAGACCTAGCTCCTCCCAGCGACTTGCCGGAAGGCGTGCAGCGAAAGTTGATCGATTCGATTCAAGGTGCAAACCAGCGGCACTTAGAAACACATCCTGGCAATGATGACCTTTCGTCACGGATTGCGAGTTACGAATTGGCCTACAAGATGCAAACGACGGCGCCCGAGGCGGTGGACATTGCGACCGAGGACGCCAGGACACTTGAGATGTACGGTATCAATCAGGATCGCACGCGTGATTTTGGCACGCGATGTCTGCTGGCCCGTCGACTCGTGCAGCGAGGCGTTCGTTTCATCCAACTCTACAGCGGCGGCGCTCACAACGATGACAACTGGGATGCGCATGGCGACTTGGAAACCAATCACAACAAGCATGCTGGAAACACAGACCTACCGATCGCCGCACTGCTTGCGGACCTGAAACAGAGAGGCATGCTTGATGAAACGCTGGTCGTGTGGGGCGGGGAGTTTGGCCGCCAACCGACGGCCGAGTACGCCAAGGGCACCGGTCGCGATCACAACTCCTATGGTTTCACGATGTGGATGGCCGGTGGTGGCATCAAAGGCGGAATGACTTACGGCACGACCGATGAACTCGGATCCAGAGCCGTCGAAAATCCGCTGCACGTGAAGAACCTACATGCGACTGTCCTGCACCAACTTGGGCTGGACCCGAATCACCTCTCGTATTTCTACAGTGGGTTGGATCAAAAGCTGGTGGGCGTCGAACACGTCGATCCAATCCATGAAATCATCGCCTAGCTGATTTCGCCGCCCATCGGAAAACGATGTTGCCTATCCTTTTCCTGCTCAAAACGCTTCAATGCTGAAATGAAGACGTTTCTCTTGAACAGGATTTCGTGAAGGCATATGGCAACGAAGACTCTGGATATCGACCTCACCATCAAAGCGATCGCTAGCGAGCTTGGACTACCTGTCGCTCAAGTCCGAGCTGCGATTGAATTGCTTGATGCCGGCAACACGATTCCGTTCATTGCCCGCTATCGCAAAGAAGCCACTCAGGGACTCGACGAGATTGCACTCCGCGCGATCGAGGATGCATTCGAGAAAGCGACTGCTCTTTCCGCTCGGAAGGCAACCGTATTGAAGACGATTGACGAGCAAGGCCTGCTGACCGATGACCTGCGCCGGCAGATCGAAAACTGCACGGAAATCCGAACCCTGGAAGCAATCTACCTGCCTTACAAACCCAAACGTCGTACCCGTGCGACCACTGCACGTGAACGAGGGCTGCAGCCCCTGGCTGACTTGATTGTCAGCCAACGGAAGCTAACACAAAGCAAGCACAACACACTCAAGCAGTTTGTGGATCCAGCGAAGGAGGTGCCCAGTACCGACATCGCACTCCAAGGCGCATTGGACATCATCGCCGAGCAATGGTCCGAACAGGTAACCACGCGAACTTGGCTGGCGGAGCAGGCTTTCCAGTCGGGCTCCATCACTTCCAAAGTGAAGCGTGGCAAGAAAGAGCAAGCCAGCAAGTTCGAGCTCTACATTGATCATCGCGAATCAGTCGGCCGCATACCTTCGCACCGATTGCTGGCGATGCTCCGTGGCGAGGCAGAAGGTGTTCTGAAAGTTGGCTTGGCCATGGACGAAGACTACCTCCTTGCGCAACTCAAACCAACCTGGATACACAATCGTGATTCAGAGTTCGCGAGCGAACTCTCCGACGCAGCTGCAGACTGCTTGGACCGCCTGTTGATGCCGGCGACGGAATCGACCGTGCTTCAAACACTCAAGGAGCAAGCAGACGTGGACGCCATCTCGGTGTTTGGCAAGAACCTGAGTGAACTCCTGATGGCCGCTCCCGCTGGCCCGCGCGTAACGATCGGAATTGATCCAGGTTTTCGCACGGGCTGCAAGGTCGCGGTGGTGGATGGCACAGGAAAGTTTGTCGCCCACACAACGATCTATCCCACACCTCCCAAAAGTGACTCCGCTGGCGCCGGCCGCACATTGCTGCAGCTGATCAAGAATCACCATGTTGAACTGATCGCGATCGGTAACGGAACGGCATCCCGCGAAACCGATGCTTTCGTCGGCGATCTGATCCGCAGCGAAGAGTTACAAATCACCAAAGTCATGGTCAGCGAATCGGGAGCATCCATTTACTCAGCAAGCGAGATCGCCAGCAAAGAGTTCCCCGACTTGGACATCACCGTTCGCGGAGCGATCAGCATCGCCCGTCGATTGCAAGACCCACTCGCCGAGCTTGTGAAGACGGATCCCAAGTCAATCGGTGTCGGCCAGTACCAGCATGACGTGAATCAAACACAACTTCGCAAGTGCCTTGACCGCGTCGTCGAGTCCTGCGTGAATCATGTGGGCGTGGACTTGAACATGGCAAGCGTCCCGCTGTTATCCCATGTCGCGGGCATCGGCCCCAAACTGGCTGAGAACATTGTTGACTATCGCAATCAGCACGGACGCTTCGACACTCGCAAGCAGCTGACGAAGGTGCCGAAGCTTGGCAAGAAAGCGTTCGAGCAGGCAGCCGGATTCTTGCGCATTCGCAATGGAGATGAACCGCTGGACAACTCGGCAGTTCATCCGGAAAGTTATCGTGTTGTCAGCCGAATGGCAAAGCAGCTCAAGGTCGACTCAAAGTCATTGGTGGGCAACGCAACACTCAGTCAGAAACTGACGCCAGACGATTTCGTGGACGATCAAGTTGGGATCCCCACGGTGATCGATATCATCAGCGAACTTGCGAAACCCGGACGCGACCCGCGCAGTGAATTCAAAGTGGTCCGCTTCGACGACAACGTCAACTCGATGGACGACCTCAAATCAGGCATGGTGCTTGAAGGCGTGATCACGAACGTGACCCACTTCGGCGCGTTCACCGACATTGGAGTCCACCAAGATGGCCTGATTCACATCTCGCAACTGGCCGACTCCTACGTGAGTGACCCCAGCGAAATCGTTGCAGTCGGCGATGTCGTGAAAGTCAAAGTGATGGAAATCGATACCTCACGAAAACGAATCTCGCTCACGCGAAAATTCTAGTAACAAGGCAGCCTTCCAGCTGGACCTCTCCATCCCACAGAAGTCCCGGCAATTCACCAAGCCCCCCCCCAGTTCGAAAACGGCGCTGACCAGCGAGGTTTTCGCGTTGCCCGCTCTGTGAGCCTCAACGCACTGTTGAACAGCGCCGCGAAATGCCACACTCTTCCCGTGGCGAGGGCTCACCTGATCCACCCGACTCTTTCGCTGGACCTCTTTGCGGAGCATCGCCACGCCTCGGCATTCGGTCGTCTCAGCAGCTATCATGATGCGTCCAATGGCAATTTCCGTAGAGATCTCCGACATCATGATCAACCGAATCCTCCTCGCGAGCCTGTTCATTCTTACCGCGGCAGGCAGGCCCACCACGGCTGCCGAACCCACACTGACCCGCACCGAGGTCTTTCCCGCCGGCATGAACGACGTGTCGCTGTATCGGATTCCTGGCTTGGTGGTCACAACCAAGGGCACGGTGTTGGCCTACTGCGAGGCTCGCAGGGACAGCCGTTCCGATTGGGGCGAGATTGAAGTTCACCTGCGCCGCTCGACGGATGGGGGCAACACCTGGGAACCCACGAAGAAAATCGCGCACATCGGTGAGCGAATGGAAGGCAACCCGCGAAAGAAAGAAGGCGGCGAACACGAACAGACTGTCAACAACCCCGTCGCAATCGTGGATCAACAGACAGGCGCGATCGAGTTTTTGTATTGCATCAACTACGCCCGCTGTTTCTCGATGCGGAGTACCGATGACGGCATCACCTGGAGCGAGCCCGTTGAAATCACCTCCATTTTCGAACCATTTCGTCAGCGGTACGACTGGAAAGTCATTGCGACCGGCCCCGGCCACGGCTTGCAACTCAAGAGTGGGCGACTGGTCGTGCCAATCTGGCTCGCCTATGGGAAGACCGGCGATCATAGTCCTTCCGCGGCCGCGACCATCTACAGCGATGATCACGGACGGACATGGCACGCCGGCGAAATCGCGGTGCCCAACGAGGGTGATTTTGGAAATCCAAACGAAACCATGATCACAATCCTTTCCAGTGGAAAGGTGATGCTGCTCACACGCAGCGTTTCCAAAGCGAACCGAAAACTGTTAACAACAAGTGACGACGGCGCCACTGGTTGGAGTAAGCCTGTCTTCCACGATCAACTCTGGGAACCAGTCTGTATGGCAAGTATCACTGCTCATCCCGTGAAGCCTGGAACATTGATTTTCTCCAATCCCCATAGCCTGGACCGCGACAAAAACGGAAATGAAGTTCCCGCTGGGCGGGGCAAACGGCGAAACCTCTCCATCAAGCTCAGTCACGACGACGGCCAGACTTGGCCCGTGAACAAGACTCTCGAATCCGGCCCAAGCGCCTACTCCGATCTCGCAGTCCTGCCTGACGGCAACGTGCTATGCCTCTTCGAAGGTGACAAGACAATTGCCTGCGCGCGCTTCGCGATCGATTGGATCACGTCATCTGACCAAGAGAACTGAACCGCCTGAATGATACAAAACCTTGCCTGCCAGCCGGCCTTCTTAACCTCGATCCAACGGAAACCACGATGTCATTTCCACGACAATTATTTGCAATCGCTACCATTTTCATGACATTCGCAATAGCCACTGCGTCTGATCAAGAGCGAGACGAACTTCGCCAACGGGCCCAAACGATGCTTCAGGAAGCCGATCAGCTTGCAGCGAAAGGTCACAAGGAAGAAGCCATGCAACTCAAACGGGAGGCACGCTCGATGATGGAGCGATTCGAACGAGAGCATCGACAACGTCCCGACCGGCGCGATCAGGAGATCGCGGAAGTACAACACGTCCTTGATCAACTTCGACGTGAGCGAGCAGTACTTGAATCGAAGCAAGGCAATGAGAGGGAACTGGCTAGAATCCGACTTGAAGTACAAGAAATGGAACGGAAGCTCCGCGAACTGCACGGCCGCGAAAGGGAATCACCCAACAACGACATCGCTCATCGATTGGAACACATGCATGCCGCGATTCAACATCTCGAGGAGGCAGGACTTCACGATATCGCCAAACACGTCAACGAGCGAGCAGAAGCCACAGAGCGAGAACTGCACGGCCATGATGGCCATCTCCTTCACAAACTAACCCAACAGCTAGAACGACTCACCCACGAAGTCGGTCGATTGCGAGCCGAAGTCAAGGAACTCAAGCACGAGAAATGACAAACGGCTCCCTCATCAAAACAGACTGCGTCTGAAGCCAAACTGCTACTCGATTCCGTACTGAACGACATACAGACCTGGTGTATCTGTTCCATGGCCAGCGCAGACGAATCGATCCTTGAAGGTACGGACATGCCCTGCTGCCGAGACCATTTCGTCGAGTTGGATCACGGCATCTCGAGGGTGTAACGCGCCATCGATTTCCCAGATCACACATTTCCTTTCTGCAAAGTGAACGATCTCCGCAAGTCCATGGGTTGCTAGACTGGGATCGACGGGAAATGCCAGAATCAACTCACCTTCTTCGTCTGGCAGCAAGCCCTCTGGATGGATGAAAGTTGGCGGGCCAATTGGCACAAGCCCCTGCTCGTTCATCGCCTCTTCAACTTGATTGATCGCCAACGGCACGTTGAAATCAAGCGTGATCGGGAACGTCTGTTGGAAGTAGGTGATTTTTTTCAAAGTCACCACCTGGAACGGTTGAATTTGACTGGGTGTGCTCCGGGAACTACGACTCGCTAAATAGATGAAGTGCCCGCCCAAAACCAGCAGTACTGCTGTGATCGCGATCAGCACTGCATGCAAGAACCACTTCCCAATTCCCACGCCACTGGTCGTCGCCTGCCAGGCCAGACCAAGCTGAATCAATTTCGCTGACAGCGCTTTTGGAACGCCACCTTGGGCCGTTTGTTGAATCAGCAAGGCGGCAATCGCAGGCGTCGCTACTTCACGTCGACCCAATCGCAGGCGTAGTTTCTCCATCGCATTGTCAATTCGTCGTTTTACCGTTGACTGGGTGACATCCAGCTCGTCAGCAATGATCTGCTGAGTGTCTCCCTGCAGGTAATAACGCACAATCAAAGTGCGCTCCGCGTGGCTGAGATCCAAGAGTGCTGCATCTACCTCGGCCAAGATTGCCGCGGCATCTTGACCGGAGCCAGCAGATTGCGACTCAAATTTCGCATTCGCGCGCTCTCGGTTGCGCCGCGACTGATTGCGACGCAGCATGTCACGGCAAGTGTTGACCGAGCAGGCGTGCAACCAAGCGCCCAAATCGCTTGAGATATTCGACGCGTTAAGTGATAGTTTGACAAACACTTCCTGTACGGCGTCATCAATGTCGGCGTCAGGTAAGATCCTCCGACAAACCGAATAGACAAGATTCTGATACGACTCCACAAGCGTACGAAACGCATTGGGATCCCCGGATCGCGCGTAGATGCCGACGGCGGACTCAGGACTCACGAGCTGACCTGCAAAGACGAGAACGAAGATGCGTGCACATAGAGTAGACGCAGCCGATTCGCAGATTATGCATGTCGGTAAAGAAAAAAGGGAGATCCCAAAAAAAGAAGAATCGTACGCATTAAGGCTGCGACGACTGCGTCTTTTCTAGGACGACACAAGCGAGATCGTCGTTCCACATCTCCTTCTCTGAGAAAACGAAATGTCCGATTTACAGATCCAGCCTCGTCCATCGACCTCTATTAGTTCGCCATCGCCTCAACGACAAAACAGGATTCCTTCTCGTGAATTTGAGAAATTCGCTCTAATGTTGGCATTGAGCGGATGCCTGGTCGCAGCCGCAGGAGCCTGGACGTGGGCCGCGTACCAAGACTTCATCGCCCACAGTCAAGCGAATCTGGTTTGCCTGAACCAGCACGTTGACAATGGAATCAACCTCTTCGGTGATCACCAAAAAGTTCTGGAGCACGGAGCATTTGCTGCCGGCGAATACCATGCGCCTATGAAGATCAAGGCTGAACTTTCTGGATTGACTCAGCCCCCTACCTGGGAGGCAGATCAGATCAGTCCACCGGAAAACACTTTGGTGGCGGGCATCGTTGTCAAAGGCAAGCCGTATGCGTTCGCGTTAGACGCAATGAACAGGCCCAGCGAAGCAGTCATCAACCTGACGATCGCGGAAGTACCGATCTCAGTGGCGTACTGCAATCTGGTCGACTACTTACGTGTTCTGAAGCGCCCGTCGGGAACAGGCCCAACACAGCTGCGAATCGGAGGCCTGGACGTCCAAAACCGGATGGTCTTGCTACTAAAAGGAATTCGCTACGCTCATGATTCTGAATCCTTGCCTCTAATCGATTACCCATTTGAGCGCATGACCTACGGTGAATGGAGACAACGTCATCCGGACTCAAGAGTGTTCCTTCGTTCGCCTGAAGGAAACGGGCTACAGCGAACTTGAACCGGCCATGAAGGCGGGAATTCAAGTTCGTCGCGACCAGCACACTCCCTTCATCGAACACCTGAGCAACAAGTTCGGATTGCTACAGGCTGGACGGCTGAGGACTCGGTCGTCAAGTGAGCAGATCCTTTACCACATGCGCCGGTTCGACGCCGGTGAGTCGAAAGTCTAAGCCTTGGAAGCGAACGCTCAGCTTTTCGTGGTCGAGTCCAAGCTGGTGAAGGAGCGTTGCGTGGATGTCGCGTACGTGCACAGGATTCTCTACGGGCGCAAAGCCAAACTCGTCAGTCTCGCCATAGACCGTGCCTGGCTTGAACCCACCGCCGGCAAACCACATGGTGAAAGCATCAATATGATGGTTGCGCCCTGTGTTTTCACGAACCTCACCCATTGGGGTCCGACCAAATTCACCACCCCAGATCACGATCGTATCTTTCAACATTCCACGCCGTTTCAGATCCATGATCAACGCACTGGAAGCTTGATCAATCTCTTTGCAAATTTTGGGTAAGTGTTCCTGCAAATTCTCGGTTGGCCCGCCATGGTGGTCCCAGTTGGTGTGATACAGCTGAATGAAACGCACGCCTCGTTCGACCAACCGCCGCGCCAACAGACAGTTCCTAGCGTAGCTGGCTTCGTTAGGATCTTTGATTCCGTAAAGGGCCAGCGTTTCAGCGCTTTCGTCGGACGTGTCCATCAGTTCGGGTGCGGAGCTTTGCATTTTATAGGCGAGTTCGTAAGCATTGATCCGCGTCGCAATCTCTTGATCACCGGTTTCGATCAATCGCTTCAGGTTTAGCTCTTTCACAGCGTCGACCAACTGTTTTTGCTGATCGGGGCTAATTGATTCTGGCGTTGATAGATTCAAAATCGGATCACCTTGATTTCGCAGAGGCACGCCTTGATAGGTCGTTGGCAACACGCCGCTGTTCCATAACGTTGCGCCACCGCGTGGGCCCCGAGGGCCACTTTGCAAAACCAAGAATCCTGGCAGGTCATCACATTCGCTGCCCAGTCCGTACGTGACCCAAGATCCCATGCTGGGGCGACCAAACTGCCCGCTTCCGGTATTCATAAAGAACTTTGCCGGAGCGTGGTTGAAAAGGTCCGTTTTGCAAGTCTTGACCAACGTCAGTTCGTCGATGATCTTCGCAGTATGCGGCAGAAGATCGCTAACCCAAGCACCGTTGCTGCCGTACTGCTTGAATTCCTGCGTCGCACCAAGCAGGTTCGTGCGGTGACTACTGTCCATGAAGGCAAAGCGTTTACCTTCGATGAAGCTCTGTGGAATCGGTTGCCCGCTGCGTTTATTCAACTCTGGTTTGTGCTCGAACGTCTCCAGTTGAGTGGGTCCGCCAGCCATGAACAAAAAGATGACGTTCTTCGCCTTCGCCGGAAAGTGACTTGCTTTCGGCTGCATCGGGTTGTCTGAAATGGCTGGTTCCGCCATCCCGCGATCGGACATCAGTGATGCCAATGCCATCGAGCCAAGTCCCATCTGGCACCGACTAAAAAAGTGCCTCCGCGTTTCCCGCTTGAGCAACTCCGATTTCAACTGATCTCGTTTGTTTTGATGATGAGCCATGGAACTATTCTCGCGTGATCGTTTCGTCTAAATTCAATAATGTGCGGGCTGCGTTGAGCGTGTCCATTTTGATCAACACGGTCAGTTCTTCTTCGGTCGGTACTCGTGATGTGCAGCGACGAAAAGCGGCGATCAATCCGTCGCGTTTAATCACTTTCTCAAGGGCAATCGCAAACTCAAAGAACGCTGGATCGTTCATCAGCGTCAACGCTTGCAGCGGAGTATTGCTGCGGATCCGCCGCGTGCAAGTGCTCAGGCCGTCCGGTGCGTCAAATACGTTGAGTGATGGCGGCGGGGTCGCACGAAACTTGAAGGTGTAAAGTCCACGCCGGTATCGATCAGCGCCTTGACTGGTACTCCAGCCTCGCTTCACTTGCCCTTGCCCCATCACCCCGTCGGGGATGGGGGGGTAAACCGGCGGCCCACCAAGATGAGTCGCGATCAACCCGCACGCCGTCAGCGCAACGTCACGAACGATTTCTGCATCAAGCCTCAAACGCGTCTGCCGCGCCAGTTGATAGTTGCCTGCGTCTCTCATTGGATTTTGGTTGATCGAAGACTGCTGGTAGGCGTGCGACGTGACGATCAGTCGGTGCATTTCCTTGAGGCTCCAACCACGCTCGACAAATTCCGTTGCCAACCAGTCCAACAATTCAGGGTGCGAAGGTGACGCCCCCTGCAAACCAAAGTCGTTTTCACTTTCAACGAGGCCGCGGCCAAAGTACTGGAGCCAGATTCGGTTGACGATCACGCGCGCGGTCAACGGATTGTCGGTACTGACGATCCACCGAGCCAAGTCCATTCGATTCGCTCGATCCGATTCGGTCTCGAAGGGGTGCAGGACGGACAACGTTCCAGGCGTCACCTCTTCATCCGGCCTTGTGAAATCGCCCTTGATCAACAACATCGTTTTCCGCGGCACATCGCGTTCTTTCATCACCAAGGTCGTCGCTGTGCGGTTGAGCTTGGTATCCAGAGTTTTGTAGTTTTCCTCAAGTTCGCTATACCGCGTTCGGGCCTCTTTGCTGATCGAATCTCCTGCTGCTTGAAAGAGCGTTCGCCAATGTTCAAAGCTTCGGTCGGCGGCCTTCTTCTCCAATGACTTGCTAACGTTTCGGGACAACTTCTTGCGGGCATCCTCGTCCAGTGATTGCTCCCATTGGTCAACCGCCTTTGTCTGCGGATCTTGTTCCAGAAATTTCGCGAAATCAGCTTTCGCTTGTTCGAATTGTTTGGTCAATGCGGCAACGTCAACATCGGGTTCATAGACCTTCATCGTCGGTTCGTCTTGGTCATTCAAGAACGCGAACATCCGATAGTATTCGACTTGCGAAATCGGATCAAACTTGTGGTCGTGACACTGGGCACATCCAACCGACAATCCAAGCCAGACGGTACCTGTCGTAGCGACGCGATCGAAAACACTGTCGACCCGAAATTGCTCCTTATCGATTCCGCCTTCCTGATTGATCTGTGTATTGCGATGAAAGCCGGTCGCGATCTTTTGCTGCTGCGTTGCATTGGGCAATAAGTCGCCGGCTAGCTGTTCGATGGTGAATTGGTCGAACGGCATGTCGTCGTTCAAAGCGTTCACGACCCAGTCGCGATACTTCCAAATCTGTCGCGGGCCGTCGATCGAGTAGCCATTGCTATCCGCGTACCGTGCTTGGTCCAACCACCATCGCCCCCATCGTTCGCCGTAATGAGAACTTGCTAACAGTCGATCGATGAGTTCCTCGTACGCCGAGTCGAAATCGCTCTCTGCGGCGTGAACAAATTGGTCGACTTCCTTAGCAGTCGGTGGCAATCCAATCAGATCCAAAGCGAGACGTCGAATCAGCGTATGACTCGCAGCACGATCTGCAGGACGAAGTTTTTCTTTCTCCAGGCCACGTCGAACAAACCGATCGATAGGGTGCAAAACACCTATGACCTTCGGAGGTGACTTTCGGACCGGCGGTGTGAAAGACCAGTGTTTCGTATAGGTGGCTCCCTGTTCAATCCAGATCCGCAGCAATTCGATCTGCTTCTCAGAGAGCTGCTTGCCCGATTCTGGGGGCGGCATCAAGGTGTCATCGTCATCCGAGAGTATCCTCGCGATCAACTCGCTTTCATCCGCCATGCCCGGAACAATGGCAACCGTTCCACCTTCTTTGCCAGTGGCTCCGGCGAAGGTATCAAGCCGCAGGTCGGCCTCACGAGCAGCCTCATCGAAGCCGTGACACGAGTAACAATTCTCGGAAAGAATAGGACTGATGTCGCGGCTGAAATTCAGTGGCTCGATCGCTTTGGAATCCGCTTCCTGGCCGGAAACGGAAAGCACCGAAAACGTAAGCCAGCACGCGAACACGAGTGATGAACGGGCGGCGGTGTGGAGAGATGATTTGATCATAATGAGATGTTGAGCGCTATTTCTTCAGAGGCACCACTTGCCGATCACTATAACCGAAAATCTATCGTCTTCGTCACCATCATCAGATCAACTTCGGGATATACCTTCCAGGATGTCCTTTCCGCCAGTTGCGGAATATCTAAACTACAACGAAGTAGCCGGCACATTCCCCATCGCACCGCGCGTCATGAGTTGGACCGCGGGCTGATCGCGTACTCTTACCGAAGACCCCAAAACATGCCGAGAACCGTTTCGCTTTTCGCTCTGCTCCTCACTTCGCTTCTCTACTGTGCTTCACAGGATGCTCATGCAGACTGGCCCAACTGGCGTGGACCGCACGACAGCGGTGCGGCTGAATCAGGCAGCCTTCCGGCGGACTTGAGCGACTCCAACACTCGATGGACTGCCGATCTACCGGGCAAGAGTTGCTCAACACCAATCATTCATGACCAAGTCATTTACCTGACCGCGCCGGTCGATGGCAAAGACGCGGTGCTCGCCTATGACTGGGAAGGTACGCTGCTTTGGACGAAGACATTCGGCGTCGAAAATGCCGGCAAGCACCGCAACGGATCGGGCAGCAACGCGTCACCAGTAACCGATGGCGAAGCAGTATTTGTCTACTTCAAGAGCGGAACCTTGGCAGCAGTCGACTTGGACGGCACTGTTCGGTGGAAGACCGATCTCGTTGAACGCTTCGGCAAAGACACTCTGTTTTGGGACCACGGTACCTCGCCAGTGCTGACGGCGAAACACGTTGTCATGGCACGCATGCACAACGGAGAGTCATGGCTAGCCGCGTTTGATAAATCGACGGGTGATCTCGCGTGGAAAGTCGCCCGCGACTACGAAGTGCCGAAAGAATGCGACCACGGCTACACGACGCCTTTGGTGATTCAATATGGCGGACAGGAATCATTGTTGGTGTGGGGCGGCGAGCATCTAACGATTCATGATGCAGCGGAGGGCAAGTTGGTTTGGAGTTGCGGCAACTTCAATCCGGAGCAGAACGAGCTTTGGCCTGCGATCGCCACCCCCGTTCTGGTCGGCGACACCGCCATGATCTGCTACGGACGAAACGACCGCGGTATTCCTCGCACCTTCGGCATTCGATTGACCGGCAGCGGTGATGTGACCGAGACGAATCACGTGTGGCAGCGTGACGACATTGGTGCCTTTGTACCAACTCCCGTTGTTTACCAAGACCACATCTACATCGTTCGAGATAAAGGTGAAGTCGATTGCATTAAGCCTGCAACAGGCACGACGATTTGGTCGCACGCATTCCCAAAGAATCGAAACAAGTTCTATTCATCGCCGTTGATTGCAGATGGCAAACTCTACGCACCGCGCGAAGACGGCGTGGTGTTTGTCGCGTCGATCGCCGATGGCCGCTTCGAACCATTGACCGAGAACGACATGCAGGAACCCGTGATCGGTTCGCCAATCGCGGTCTCAAATCGTCTATTCATTCGTGGCGAAAAACACTTGTACTGCCTAGCGTTACCAAATTCGGCGAAACAATGAGTCCTCGTCCGTGCAGGCTTTTCAAGACAAAGAACCATTGCCATGAAACGTACGGCGTTCGCTAACGCAAACGTTTTTCCGCTGCTGTTTTTCTGCAACACCGCCATGGCTTTGAATTGACTTTCGATATTCCAGACATTGAGAGCGATACGATAGGTTTTCATCGCTTTTGCACAGTGACCAACGCCCCCTTCTCCAGACATGAATCTCGTTTTTGGCCAGCACACCCCCTGGATCTCTTTTCGAATGTTGGGCGTTTTCAGCGGCGAAGCCGCGTTTGCATATGGCCCGCTGCGTAAGCCGTGAGATTTGAAGCGAGCCTGCGGAATCTAATTCGAGGCATCGGATGACAAGGGACGGAGAAATAGAACGACGCGGGCGTGACGACATTCGTTCGACGCTACCGTTGACTTCCTTCAGCGACAAAAGCAACCGAAGCGTCGTACGCCCCCTTGATTCCCTCCTACCCCGCTTTTCCTTAAACTATGGGACTCAGCTATCGCATCGGATCATCTGCCTCTCAGGCAGTCCCGTTTTGCGTCAGCAAATGAAACCCCCTATCAGCTCTCCAGGAACTTCTTGGAGCCGACACGCTTTTTTAAATTCATTGACGTTCATTACCGATGGTTTCAGTTCTCGCAGACAAACTGCACGAGTACCCCCAGCAAGCTGTAATCGACGGGTCCGGCGGAAGGTCAGATTCGATTCTCGATGACTGCCTCAATCAGAACGACGGGGTCTTGCAGCTCATCCACCGCTACGCGGGCAGGACGTTTTGCACGCCCGGTAAACGGCTTCGCCTTGATGACAA
>JBGCGI010000266.1:0-21024 GCA_045110715.1 Rubripirellula sp. | reverse complement strand
TGGCTGATCGCTTGGATCTGGCTCCCGAAGCAACGTTGACAGATCCACGAACGATCACGGCTGTGACTGGGATGCCGCCAATCATGCCTGCCACAATGTTGCCAGCACCTTGGGCAATCAGCTCGCGACTGGGCGGAGAACTTCGCCGCTGCGGATCGAGCTTGTCCACCGCTTCCAAGTTCAGCAGACTCTCCAGCGAAGCAATCACGGCGATCGTAGCGCCAGCGACATACACTGCAGGATTGGCCCACTGCGTGAAGTCAGGGAATTTTAAAAACGAGCCAAACTCAGAGAAGGTGGAAGCGACGGGGATTTCGACCAGGTGAGTGGATTCGATCGCCCACGGGCCACCGATGCTCTTGAAAAGAAGCTGCAAACCTACGGCGGCGAAAACGACCACCAGTGGGGCAGGTACTAACGAGTTTTTGAGAAATTTGCTTTTCCCCCAGAGCACCAAAATCAGTACCGAGATGATTCCGATCACTGCTGCACCCAAGTGGACTTCGCCTTGGATCAGAGTGACCAGTTCCGAGAAAGTGTTTTGATCATCTGGTTGCGAAAACGACATCTCACCCTCAGGGTCGGTGTCGTGCCCAACCAAGTGAGGAATCTGTTTCAGAATCAGAATCACGCCGATCGCAGCAAGCAGGCCTTTGATCACGCTCGAGGGAAAGAAGGCGGATAGGGCACCGGCGCGAGCGATACCAAGTGCAATTTGAATCACGCCGCCAACGACAACCGCCAACAAAAACGTCTCAAACGTCCCCAGGCTGGTAATCTGCGTTGCAACGACCGCTGTCAGACCCGCAGCGGGGCCGCTGACGCTGGTATGCGATCCACTGAGAGACCCAACGATGATGCCGCCGACGATTCCGGCAATCAAACCCGCAAACAGGTCTGCACCCGAAGCAAGTGCGATTCCCAAGCACAACGGCAATGCGACCAAGAAGACTACGACCGAGGCGGTCAGGTCGTGAAAGAAATCAGAGGCGGCGCCCTTCGATTGAATTTTATCTTCCATTTTCGTTGACTGTTGCTTTCGTCGAATTTACGGAGAGTGTTGCGACTATCTTCAGACCTCGGACTCGCAGCTATGTCGTTTGAAGGCCGGTCAAAATTATCGCGAGCAGAGCGAACTGATGCTAGTTGTATAGCATAAATCGCTCCGCTTCCGGCGTCGCTAGATTTTCCAGCCACGGGTATAGCAATTTCGATTTTGTTAAGAAACGGAGATGCCCACTGTCTACGGTTTTGGCAACTCTGCCTAGAGAGTCATCTCGACACTTGTGTTTGCGGAGAATTCACAAAATCACAGCACCGGCAGCCCGCATTTCGTCAATTGCAGACTCCACATCTCCGGCTTGCAGATTCACACCACGGCAGCCGGCGAGTACGACGTTGATCGCATAACCCAATCGCAGTCCATCGATCACTGTGAACTTAACACAGTAGTCCGTTGCCAAGCCCATCACGGTCAGCTCTTTGGTGCCTGCTTCTCTCAAATGCGCGTCGAGATCTGTTGCAGAGCGTCGCCCGTTGTCGAAGAAGCCGCTGTAGCTATCGATCAGGCGATCGGTTCCCTTTCGCGAGACATGGTCAATGCGATCGATCGCGAGTTTGGACGCGAACTCGGCACCAACAGAACCTTGAACGCAGTGATCGGGCCAAGCAACCTGATCCAATCCGTCCAATTGAAACCGTTGACCAATCTCAACGCCGACGTGTTGGCTTGCGAAACTGCCGTGGTCTGCCGGATGCCAGTCCTGAGTCGCGACCACATACGAGGCTGACTCTATCGCCGCGTTGGCAACGGCAATGACATCGTCGCCCCCGGGCACAGCCAGCGAGCCACCGGGCAAGAAGTCGTTTTGAATATCGATCAGCAAAAGTGTGTTCATCGCTCGGTTCTCGCGTTGTGATCAGCGATCATTGCTGATTTTTGTCTCGCCAGCCTTTCTTCGAGTCCAACAGCATAAGTCTCGGCATCCGAAAGTCGACGCGTCGCGGATGGTAAACGGGAGCGTTGTGAGCAGGCGTGAGCTCGGATCTCTTTTAACGTTGGCTGTCGACTGACCAGCTTTCCGTCTCGCAGGATTGGAATCAGCAGGTCCTCGTGAGAGGTCGTGTCCGTAAGTTCGATCGCCAGAACGGGACTGGCGAAGGATTGCGATTGGGGCTGATCGGGTTCACCAAGCAGCTCACTGTAGATGATGTCACCAGCGAGTTCGTCACCTCGGAAGTATCGGCGTACTTGCTGGACTCCCGGTGTCGATGTTTTGATGGGAAGCTCTGATAGCTTGATGCGTGGTTGCCATGTGCCGTTGTCGTCCTGAATCGCGGCAAGTTTATAAACACCTCCCAAGGCTGGTTGATCCCTCGCTGTGACCAGGTTGGTGCCCACACCCCAAACTGCAATTTTTGCTCCTTGCGATTTGAGTCGAGCGATCTCTGTTTCATCCAAATCGTTGCTTGCCACAATCATCGCGTCTGGGAATCCGGCCTCGTCCAGCAATCGTCTCGCTTCGATGCTCAATTGGGCTAGGTCGCCAGAATCGAGTCGAACGCCAACCATCTTGTGGCCAGAATCTCGCAACCTGCGTCCAACGCCGATTGCGTTCTTGACGCCTTCGATTGTGTCGTAAGTATCGACAAGAAACACACAGTTGTTTGGCATCGCGTTGGCATAGGCCTCGAACGCTGATACTTCGTCGTCAAACGACATCACCCAACTGTGGGCGTGAGTGCCCTTGACTGGAATTCCCAGCAGGCGTCCAGCGAGCACGTTGCTGGTTGAGTCACATCCACCTAGATAGGCGGCACGCGAAGCTGAAACGGCACCATCGATTCCCTGGGCACGCCGCAGACCAAACTCCAAGACAGGCTCGCCACAGGCGGCATCACATACACGAGCCGCTTTGGTTGCAATCAGGGTTTGAAAGTTCACGATATTCAGCAATGCGGTTTCGATCCACTGACACTGCCAGAGCGGACCAGTAAGACGTAGCAAGGGCTCGTGTGCAAACACGAGTGTTCCTTCGGGGATCGCGTCAACGTCGACTGAGAGTTTCAGGCCGCTGATCGCATCCAAAAAGTCTTCGGCAAACAGTGGCCTGCCATCGTTGCCGGTCAATGTGCGCAGGTACTGGACGTCTTCATCGTCGACACAGAAGTTTTGAAGCCACTCGATGGCTGGCCCCAAACCTGCTGCAATTGCGTACTGGCCTTGAAAGGGACAATTGCGGAAGAACAAATGAAACACGGACTGGCGGGTGTGCATTCGGTTTCGCCAATAACCGTATCCCATCGTCAGTTGATAAAGATCGGTCAACAGGGAGAGCGAATTGCCGTCAGTTTGTGGGAGCATGATTGCGATTGAGTGAACGGTTTGGGAGGCAGGCGTGAACGACAGAGTCCATCGGGAAAACTTAGGCTGACGATTTAGCTCAGACTGGATCGCCAAGCAATCTCACCTTTCAAGACACCATCGCGTCCGTCGGGGTTCGGCTGGGCAACTGGTCTGCGGTCCTGGATCGCTTCGTGTTTCACGCTCGTCGCGGTCCGTTTGCGAAATCAATGGTGACTTCGAGTTCATCGATATGCTACCTCCGTCAGTAAGTGAACTTTTGTTGCAAAGGAACCAGACTCATGCGAAGCAACTTTGCTTGTGTGACGAGCTTATACATCATCGACGCTACATCCAGACTCGGCCTTACTTTGACCGTTCTGCTTGTGATGAGTTCAGCAGTGACCGCTCAGAACAGCATTCCCAGTTGGCAAACGGGGAGTTCGAATTGGGATGGATCTGGTTACACCTCACATCCGCCAGCGGCACCTGGCACGGCAACCTCCGGAGGTCCAGATTTCAGTTCGGCATCGTCCAGTTCCTCGCCGGCGCAGAGCGATCCTTTGCCTTACACGATTCCCTCAGTTCCCGGAGTCAAAACGAACCCCTACCTCAACAGCGATTCGTCTGGTTCGTCAAACACTGCGAACAACGGTTCGGGAGCGACTTACCCGAATGTCAATTTCTCGGAGCTCAACTTTGCGGATCTCGACTCTGGTCAGTTTTCCTCGTCCAGTCCTCGCGTTGCCCTGGCTCCACCTGAAACGGACAAGCCAACACTAGCCGCGCCAGACACGTCAAACGGGGAGGCGACAGAGACCTTTCAGGAATTGCCTGCTCCCAAGCTGAACCCGAAACCAACCGCTGCCAAGCCCAAAGAAGTCACCGAGCCTGAACCAGTCAAGGATCCTGCTCCGGTTGAAAGTCCTGCTCCCGATAGCATGATGGGCGAGATCATTGCTGCACAAGAAGCCTCGGTCGATCCAGCACCGCTCCAATCGGAAGTCGTGCGTTGGTACCAGTATCCGATGCAATGGATGACGGGTTGGGATTCCAACGCGGAGTTCGGCCTGGACGGAAGCAGCGGCAATGCCGACACCTTGGCGCTTCAAACTGGCTTGGAGCTGAAACGCAAAACGGACAACTACACGTTCGGCGTCGACATCGACTATCGCTTCGCCAACAACAAGACCGCGACGACGGAAGACAACGGCCGATACAATCTTGATGTGGACCGTTTGTTCGAGAACTCCCCCTGGTCCACGTTCGGAAAGTTCGGAGCAGAATGGGACAAGTTCAAGGCCTTCGACATTCGACTCAATTTGAACGGTGGTCTCGGCTACCATTGGATTCGCGAAGAGAAGACAACACTTATCTCTCGCTTCGGTGCTGGTGCATCGAAAGAGATTGGAGCCCCCGACGACGACTGGGTGGCAGAGGCAGTGTTGGGAATGGAAGCCGAGCGGCAGATCAATTCGCGACACAAGGTCAAAGCGAAGGTTGATTACTTCCCTGCTTGGGAAGATTTCTCCGACTATCGATTGGTTGCCGACGCGTCTTGGGAAATTCTGTTGGACGACGAAGACAACTTCAGCCTGAAATTGGCAGCGACCGATCGCTATGACAGCACGCCTCAGGGCGCCGAAGCGAATGACATCTACTATTCATTGCTGCTGCTGTACAAATTCTAGACCTGTACGATTCAAGAACTTGCTCGCCCTTCTAACACTGGTGTTGTTCGTCACTCACCCGGAGGGAACGTGATGCCCAGCTTTGAGAACAACCGCTCTGAATGCCGTGCTTTCTCGTAGGCGACTCGGTATCCATGAACGCTCTTGGCCTCACGACCGAATCAGAGCTTGGAACTCGGCTCGCGTGATCAACTTCGCTCCCATCGATTCCAGGTGCGTGCTAGGCATCTGGCAATCGATCAAGTCGAACTGTGGCGATTGCGCGACGGAAATCAGGGCCAGCTTGGAAGCGTTGCTGACTCGGTGGAACATGGACTCCCCGAAGAAGGCCCTTTCCAATGTGATGCCATAGATTCCACCGACAAGTTCGTCACCCTGCCAGACTTCACAAGACTGCGCGTGACCGGCATCGTGCATTCTGCAGTAGGCATCGATCATGGCGGGGTGAATCCAGGTGCCAGCTTCGTGCCGACGCGGCATCGCGCACTGCCTCATGACGTCTGCAAAAGCAGTATTCCACGTCACACGTAGGGACGGATCGCGGATCGTTCGAGACATGCTGCGAGAGACGTGGATTTGGTCAGCAAGGATCACGGCTCGCTGTGATGGCGTCCACCACAGAATCGGGTCTGCTTCATCGAACCAGGGAAAGATCGTATTCCGATAGGCCGACAGCAAACGTCGCTCACTCAGATCTCCGCCCACAGCCAACAAGCCGTCTTGTCCGTCGATGTTGATCGCGGACTCAATGGGAGGGAACCATTCAGGGTCGTCGGCGCGGAGTTCTGGGATTCGCATCTTGGAGAATCAGAAGAACCGAGTTCCAACTTGGTAGGTGATCAGCGCGCCGACGTAGGCCAGGACTGTCATGTAGGTGAAGCTAAGGATGGGCCAGAACCAGGAATTGGTTTCCCGCCGAATCACCAACAGCGTGCTGACGCATTGAGCGCACAGTGCAAAGAACACCATGATCGAAAGTGCAACCGGGATCGTGTAAACCGGCCGACCATCTGGATGCGTCGAAGCCTGAATCGCCCCGACGAGGCCTTCTTCGTCCGCGTCACCACCCAGGCTATAGATCGTTCCCAAAGTTGCAATGATCACCTCACGAGCAGGGAAGCTGGCGACGGCACCAACGCCGATCTTCCAATCCCAGCCCAACGGACGCACCACCGGCTCGATTGCGTGTCCGACTTGCCCAAGCACGCTTCCTTCCAACAGCCGCGCGCTTTCGCGGTTCAGCTCGCTAGTCAAGGCAATGTCGTCGGATTCCGCCTGGCTCTCAGCTGATTCCAGTTGCGTTTGCATCTCGTATTGGCGGGCGTGATCGCCGGGCCAATAACCCGCGAACCAAATCACAATCGAAGCAGCGAAAATCAACGTGCCCGCGCGAATCACAAAAGCTTTGCTGGCTTCCCAAACTCGAGACAGCACCACTCGCAACGATGGAACCTTGTACTCGGGAAGCTCCAGGACAAACGGAGCCACTTCGCCCTTCAAAAGTGTTTTCTTGAGGATCCAGGCGACCGGAACCGCCGTCACCACGCCGACGGCATACATCGACATCAGCACGATTGCTGGTAGTGAAATCAGTCCGCCGAAGTAGGTCGTCGAAGGAATGAACGCGGCGATCAAGAGCAGGTAGACCGGCAACCGCGCACTGCAACTCATCAGTGGTGCGACCATGATCGTGGCCAAGCGGTCACGTCGATTTTCGATCACACGCGTTGCCATCACGCCTGGCACCGCACAGGCAAAAGAACTCATCATCGGCAGAAAGGACTTTCCGCTCAGGCCGAAGGTTGTCATCACGCGATCGACCAGGAAAGCCGCGCGAGCCATGTAGCCGCAGTCTTCCAGCAGAGCCAGGAACAGGAACAGCAGGGCGATTTGTGGCAGGAAAATCAGGACACCGCCGACGCCTGCGATCACTCCGTCGGTCAGCAGGCTGCGGAGCATGCCCGGTGCCATCGACGACGAAATCGTGTCCGATACAAAGGTCGTGATCGCGTCGATCAGGTCCATCGGGATGGATGCGAACGAATAGATTGCTTGAAAGATCAAGAACATCAGCAGCAGAAAGCAGAACACGCCACCGACGCGATGGGTCAACACCGCGTCCAGCCGATCGGTGACGCCCGCCGAGGCGGTTGCGAGCGATTCTTCGTGGAAGACGCCAACCAACTTTTCCTTCGCCCACGCGTAACGCGCGTTGCACTCCATGTCGATCGGATTGCCAAACTCTGCTTTGAGCCGCTTTCGACCCTCGCCAACTGCTGGCAGAATTCCGCCGCCCAGGCGAGCAATCACGCGGCGCTCCGACTCGCCGCCCTGATCCAACAGCAGCCGTTCGATCAGGTAGGTGCTCGGTAGCAGGCTTTCTGGTTGTTCGCCTGCGGCCTGCCCCATCGTCGTGCAAGCGCTGGTCAGCAAGGCTTTCTGCAATCCGTCACGTGTTTCATAGAACGATGCTGGCAGCAAACGAGCCTGTGTGACTTCTGGCGGATTGGCCAATAGTTCCGAAATCGCTTCTTTGAGTTCCGTGATCCCGTTGCGTTTGGTGGCTGAGGTCGCGACGACGGGAACCCCTAGTTGCTTGCTGAGGTGATCAATGTCGATGGCGATCCCACGTGCGTTGGCAGTGTCGATCATGTTCAGGGCAATCACCGTGGGCTTACCAAGCTCCATCAGTTGGCTGACCAGAAACAGATTCCGTTGCAAAACGGTCGCGTTGACCACGCAGACGATCACTTCGATCGGCGGCTCACCGGCGACATCGTCCGTCAGCACTTCCACGGCGACCAACTCGTCCGGCGATCGCGGGGCCAATGAGTAGGTTCCCGGCAGGTCGACCAAATCGATGACTTGATCGCCAAGATTACAGCGTCCGATCTTCTTCTCGATCGTGACTCCCGCGTAGTTGCCCGTCCGCACGTTCATGCCAGCCAAAGCATTGAACAGCGTGCTCTTGCCCGTGTTCGGATTTCCTACCAGCGCGACGCGTCTCGGGTCTGACTGCGAGTCCGCTGAAGTGGAGTTGGGAGCGGTCGCCATGTTTCGCGAACTGATTCAGAGGAGACATCTTGCGGGATAGATCGGCCGGGCTGTGCCACGATGTTGGTCTTCGCTGTCGCGCTCGTACGCACCAGCGAAATCGTCAGACAAGCTTTCTCCGCAACCTTCGCGTGACTATGAAGAAAGAATGGGCTCGACGAACACACGGCGTGCTTCACCGTTGCGAACGGCAATTCGGCAGCCATGGATGGAGCATTTCAGCGGATCACCCAGTGGAGCGACTCGCAGATATTCAACGGCTTCCCCAGGAACGAAACCCATCTCGCGAAGTCGCGAGGCGATTCCATCGGCGCCATCAACACGAACGATATGGCCGCGCTGGCCGGGTGCAAGCTGATCAAGAGTGGTCAACGTCTGTCTCCTTATTGAGAATCAGTCTCATTAGCAACGATTGTCGTCCAGCCGATGCTCGCTGTCAAGGGAGTCTGGCCTCAGAAGGACACATTGGGTTGGGTGGCCGGATTCCCCCACTTTCAGCGTCTGGGCGCGTGTCGCCGGGCTCGTTGGTTTGCTGGCTGGCTGACACCATAACGCTCGATTGAGCTTTCAGCCCGATCAGCGTCTCGACTCGTGCCGTCGGTTCGGGTTGACCGGATGGCTTGCCTGTCGCTCCATTTTGCCTAACCCGGATCGGTGGGGAACTCGTTGACGGATTGGGGATCTGCAATAGAATGAGAGCAGTGACGGGGAAATGAGATCCCCACCAATCACCCCCTCGACACAACGGTTCTGGAGGTATTCGGCAGGATTTGCCGAATGACCTACCCGCTTTCGCCGGTCCTGCGTCAGGGTTCTCCCTTTTGTGAACCTCTTTGCGAGAGTGAACCATGGACAATTTGATTTTCGGCTTCATTGGCGGAGCACCCGGACTTCCCGAGCTGATCGTCATCGCGCTGATCATTTTGCTGCTCTTTGGATCTTCCAAGCTTCCGACATTGATGCGGAACCTGGGTAAGAGCACCAACGAGTTCAAGCGTGGCATGCACGAGACCGTTGAAGATGAAGATGCCGCCAAACCCGACGAGACTGCCTGAGCATGTTTGGCCTATCACCATTTGAATTGGTGGTCATCGGCATCATTGCAGTCGTCTTGTTCGGAGGAAACTTACCCGATGTCGCCCGAAAAATGGGTGGCAGCTACCGGGAGTTCCGGCGAAGTCTGAGCGAAGTTCAAAGTCAATTCAAAGCGGCTGAATTTGAAGCCAAGAAGAGTTTGAATTTGGACGAGCCGCTGACTTCTCAACCAGAAGACGACGACGAAGAGCTCGATGAACCATCGGCCCCTAAGTTCAAACCGCCAACTTAGGATCGCTAGAGCAGTCGCCCAGCACGAATCGCGCGCGTGGATCGTTTCATCGCACGATCGCGCTTGCGCGTATTGATCGTGGACGGATAGAGAATCGGTGTGCCGCAACGGTGCTTCGCTTAGTCCGGCCTATGGCATCTTTCCGATTTCTGCATCGGGTTTGGGATCAGTTAGACTAGAAGACGCTTTGACGTCCCAAGTACCCGCAACCTGCTTCCATCCCCAAAGTCACGATGCCGCACCGAATCTTAGTTACCGCGTTCGTTCTGTTCTGTTTTGCCAGCCCAGGTTTCTGTGACGAGAAGTCTCCGGAATCTGCGAGTGACAAAAAGGCGAAGCCGGCTGCGAAGAAAGACAACGCGAAGAGAGACAACGCGAAGAAAGACAACGCGAAGAAAGCCGATGGCGAACAAGCTGCCGACAAGGAAGCAAACGAGAAGGAGCCCGCTGCACTGAAAATCTCCGGTGTCTTTCAATCGCTGAATGAAGTCCAGATCCTGGCTGACACCGAACAAATCTCATCGCTTGAAATCAAGCGGATCGTCAAGCATGGCGGCAAAGTCAGCCAAGGGCAAAACGTTGTCTCGTTCGACGCCGAAGACATCGACAAACAGATCAAAGAGGCTGAAATCAAGTTGCGGCTGGCAAAGTTGACGATGGGCGACGATGAGTTCGCCTATCAACAGTTCTTGAAGAACCAAGCGTTGGACAAGCAGTCGGCAGAACGCGCTCGCAAGAATGCCCAGCAGAACTATGACAACTTTGTCCAGATCGATCGTGACCGCCAAATCCTGGCAGCCGAGTTCAACGTCAAGTCATCGCAGGCGTCTTTGGACAACGCGACCGAAGAGTTGGAGCAGTTGGAGCAGATGTATAAGGAAGACGATCTGACCGAGGAGTCTGAGGAGATCGTGTTGAAACGTGCGAAGCAATCGGTTGAGTTTGCTCAGTACCGTTTGGACGGAACCAAGGCCAGTTCAAAACGCTCGTTGGAGCAGACGATTCCGAATGCGACCGCACAGCAGGAAGCGACGCTGGCCAAAGCCCAGCTGACTCATGAGCAGGCCATTCGCGATCTCTCATCTGCTCGCCAGCGCCGTGAGATCGAAATGGGGCAAAAGCGAGACAAGTTCAAAGAGCAGCAGGAGAAGCTGGCTGAATTGAAACAAGAGCGAAAGAAAATCTCGCTGGCCGCTCCGATCGAAGGCATCGCGCTGTTGGGCGCCTTGAATCGCGGACGTCTTGGCGACAAGCCCAGCACTTTGGAAATCGGATCGAAGGTCACTCCTTCAACGGTCATCGCGACCATCGTCAATCCGCGTCGACTGCAAATCCGCGTCTCGCTAGAGCAAAAGGACCTGAGCAAGGTGAAGGTCGGCGCGAAATGCAAAGTGACATGCAAGGCGTTTCCAGATTTTGAGACGACGGGAACGGTCAAATCCGTTTCGTCAGTCGCATACGCGGGAACCAAACATGACTGCGTTGTGAACTTCAAACAAGCGAAGCATCAGCCGGGAACATTGCCCACGATGTCTTGCGATCTGGAATTCGCCAGCAAGGAATCTGACAAGGATGAGTGATAAAGCCATTCACCGCATTGCGGTGATCGCGATCGCTGCGATCGCAATGATCTTGTCGCCCGCCGCTGGTGGACAGGAATCAACCATCCTGACCGATGCGTTGGACTTCAGCAAACCGCCGGTGCTGCCTGAGGTAGAAGCTGCGAGTTTGACCGAGTTGCAGTCGTCGATTGATCGGGGAGTGCAATTCTTGTTGAGGGATCAGAACCCAAACGGTTCATGGGGTTCGGCAACGCGGACCAAGGGACTGAACATTTACGCCCCGGTTCCCGGCGCCCATCATGCTTTCCGAGCCGCAACCACGTCGCTGTGCATATCCGCCCTGCTGGAGATCGATTCAAAAGATCCAGCCGTAGAAGCTGCGATTGATCAAGGTGAGGCTTGGCTGATCGAACACCTGCCGGACTTGCGACGAGCCACTGGGAATGCAATCTACAACGTTTGGGGCCACGGTTATTCCATTCAAACACTCGTGCGATTGCATGCTCGGCATCAGGGAGATTCCGAGAAGCAAACGCTGATGGTGGAAATGATCCGTGCGCAGTTTGACATGCTGAATCGGTACGAGTCCGTCGATGGCGGATGGGGCTACTACGACTTTCGCTACGGTGGCAACCAGCCGACGTCTTCTTCGATCAGCTTCGTCAACGGGACCGTGTTGGTTGCCATGGCGGAGGCACGCGACATTGGCGTTGAACCACCCAAGCGAACGGTGGATCGCGCGATCGCAGCGCTGTTGAGACAACAGAAGGCGGACTTCAGCTACTTGTACGGCGAGTACCTGCAGTATCAGCCGATGCGCGGGATCAACCGTCCCGGTGGAAGCCTCGGTCGCAGTCAATGTTGCAACACCGCGTTGAGATCCTGGGGCGACCAAAAGATCACCGACAACGTGATCAAGAATTGGCTGTATCGTTTGTACGTCCGCAACGGCTGGCTAGACATCGGACGGAAACGCCCGGTACCTCATGAATCTTGGATGCAAGTCGCTGGCTACTTCTACTATTACGGTCACTACTACGCTGCGCTGAGTTTAGATCAGTTGCCGAAATCCGAGCGAGCACCGTTTCGACCGCTGTTGGCAAAGCTGATGCTGGACCGGCAGGAGAAGGATGGTTCTTGGTGGGACTATCCGCTGTACGACTATCACCAGCCCTACGGAACCTCATTCGCCCTGATGACCCTCCAACGCTGCCTGCCCGAGTAAAATACCGTAGGCCGGACCAAGCGAAGCGCCGTTCCGGCACCGCGACTCCAGCGTTGAAAAAACCGTAGGCCGGACCAAGCGAAGCGCCGTTCCGGCACCGCCACGGGGAGCCTCCTATAAACTTCGACGTGGGTTGCCTAATATCGGTGTTTTCCACCTCAGAGAAAATCCGACATGCTTGGCCAGCTAAAACCATCCGTATGCATCGACGCCGTCTTCGAGGGTCAGTCTGTGACCGACGCTGTGCGAGTCGTCAAGGAAGCCGAGATCGACGCGTTTGAGTTTTGGTGCTGGTGGGAGAAGGATCTCGCGGAAGTCATCTCGGCTCGTGACGAATTCGAGATGCAGATTGCGGCTTGTTGCACGAAGTTCATCAGCCTCGTCGATCCTCAAACCCGCGCGGACTATTTGCAAGGACTTGAGGAGTCGATTGCGGCGGCGCGGAAGCTCGATTGCCCGACACTGATTTCCCAGGTTGGCGATTTTCGACCAGGAGTTTCTCGAGAAGAGCAGCACGCGTGTTTGGTGGACGGATTGAAGGCTGCGGTTCCGATGTTGGAAGCTGGCGAAATCACCTTGGTCATTGAACCATTGAATGAACTGATCGATCACGCTGGGTATTACTTGGTCCGCAGCGACGAAGCATTTGAGATCATTGATGAGGTTGGCAGCGATCGGGTGAAAGTCGTCTTTGACATTTACCATCAGCAGATCAGTGAAGGCCAGTTGATCACCAACATCACCGCGAACATTGACAAGATCGCGCACTTTCACGCCGCTGGGAATCCGGGGCGTCACGAGCTGACGCGTGGCGAGTTGCACTATCCTTCGATTTTCCAGGCCATCGCTGAGAAAAATTACCGGGGATTCGTAGGGCTGGAGTACTGGCCCGTCGGCGACGCTAAAAACGGGCTCGAAGAGGTTGGTGGTTGGTTTTGAGAGCCTGGGGCATTTGGGGCATGGGTTTGTCGCCGGTTGTGCCAATTGTTCATCCGCCGGCCGGCTCACCAAGCAAGCGTACAAATCCGGATAATTGCTCTGCAAATCGCCTGCGTGGGTGGTGACTGCCGCAAAAACCCGTTCTCTCGGTTATTGCCAGCATCCTTGCTCGCCCTTAGGCTTTTCCGCTTGCGCCGTGGGTGATCCGCGGCTTTGAACCATCTTTGCTTGGAGTATGTGGTGTCGGGAACCTGCGTGATTGGTTTGCAGTGGGGCGATGAAGCAAAAGGAAAGCTCGTTGACTTGCTGGCCTCCCAGTTTGATCTTGTCGTTCGGTATCAGGGCGGCGCCAATGCGGGACATACCGTCGTCGTTGGTGATGAGACCTATAAACTGCATCACATTCCGAGCGGAATTTTGCACCCCGAGGTTCAGAACCTGATCACTCCGGGTGTGGTGATCAATCCAACGACCATGTTGGACGAGATTGATGGTTTGTCAAAACGCGGAATCATTTGCCGCGACAACTTACGAATCAGCGAACGGGCACACTTGGTGATGCCTTGGCACATGGCCGAAGACCGTGTCATCAACGCGACTGCCGTTCGCGGTGAATCGATCGGAACCACCAACCGTGGCATCGGTCCCTGCTATCGCGACAAGGTTGGACGAACCTACGCGATTCGAATGGCTGACCTGGTCGAGCCGACACGCGACGAACGATTGCGAACCGTTGCCGAACAGAAGCTGGCCATCTTGAAGAGCATGGGTGCCCCTCAGGAAGAACTGGACACTGTCGCCCCTGACAAGATCGTTGCTCTTGCGGCCACTTGGGCGGAACGCCTGGACGGCATGATTGACGATACCACCGACTTTCTGCTCGACGCCTGTGATGACGACAAGAAGATTTTGTTCGAGGGAGCGCAAGGCGCGCTGTTGGACATTGATCACGGCACGTTCCCGTTCGTTACGAGCAGCAATAGCAGTGGCGTTGGCGTTTGTGCGGGTGCCGGTGTGCCACCGCGTTGGATCAATCAAGTGCTTGGTGTTTGCAAGGCTTACAGCACTCGAGTTGGCGGCGGACCGTTTCCAACCGAGTTGGATGATGAAATTGGCGAGCGGATCCGAACGCTTGGCAACGAGTTTGGCACCACGACAGGTCGACCTCGCCGTTGCGGTTGGTTCGACGCCGTTGCGGTGCGTTACACGGCCAGGCTGAGCGGTGTGACGCGTTTGGCACTGATGATGATGGACGTGCTCGCTCACTTGGACGAACTGAAAATCTGCGTCGCCTACGAATTGGATGGCAAGCGGATCGAACGGCTGCCAAGTCACGCCGAGAGACTTCGTCGCTGCAAGCCAATTTACGAAACCATCCAAGGCTGGAAAGAGCCTGTCGATGATGTTCGTCGCGAAGAGGATTTCCCGGCCGGCGCGCTCGCTTACGTCAAACGGATTGAAGAACTCGTTGGGATTCCTGTTGGCGTGTTGTCCGTTGGTCCCGATCGCGCTCAAACGATCTTTACAAAAGCAGCCGCGGAATTGGCACTCGAGCCAATCGCATAACGCCATGACCGACATGGACGCAACCGAAATGGACTTGTTGGCTGACATCCCGGTTTCCGATCGGCCGCACCACATCGCGATCATCATGGATGGCAATGGTCGATGGGCTCAGTCACGGGATTTACCGCGGATCGAAGGTCATCGTCGTGGTGTCAGCACGGTGCGGATGATCAGCGAGGCCGCCACCGAGATCGGCATCGACGCGGTCACGCTGTACTGCCTTTCCAGCGAGAACTGGAAACGGCCTCAGGCCGAACTCGATTTCTTGATGCACTTGCTCGAGCAGTATCTGATCGAGGAGCGGCGCACGATCATGGATCAAGGCTTGCGTTTGAAGGTCATCGGTCGTCGTGACCGGTTGCCCGCGAGCGTGATCGAGCAGATGGACCGAACGCTGGCGATGTCGGCGAACAATCCTGGCACGCAACTGGTACTGGCCATCGATTATGGCGGACGCGATGAACTCACCAAAGTCGCGCGGGAACTTGCCGAAGACGTGGCTGCCGGCAAGCTGACAGCACAAGAAATCAGCGAAGAGATCGTTACCGATAGGCTCTACACCAGTGGCCTGCCCGAAGTCGACTTGATGATTCGTACCGGTGGCGACATGCGGGTCAGCAATTTTCTGCTTTGGCAGTTGAGTTACGCGGAGTTATGGATCACCGAAAAGTGTTGGCCTGAGTTCACGCGAGATGATTTCCTGGGTGCGATCCGTGAATTCACATCCAGGCAGCGAAGATTCGGAGGATTGAATGTCAACGAATGATCTGCGTGACCTGAGCGAGACAGCGCGATGTTGAAGGACCGGCTCCGCACCTCGGCCATTTTGATTTCGATCGTCGCCTGCTTGTTGTATTTGGACGGCCATTATTCAAAGGCGGGTGCCGAAGGGCTTTGGCTGCTTCCGCTGTTGCTGTTCTTCGCGCTCGGCACGGCAGCAGACATGTCGAGCCTGCTTTCGAAGTCGGGTCGAATGATCTCTCGGCGAATGACGATGATCGCAACAGCGATGGTCACCTTGTCCGCGTGCATCCCGTTGCTGTGGCCCTTGTTTGGTTCGGTCTATCCGCCCGCTTGCCCGGTCGGTCGTTTGGGTTGGATCGTGTTGGCCAGCATCGCTGCGACGTTCGTGATTCTGGTTGGCGAGATGTCACAGTATGGCAAAGAAGGAAATCCAAATTCCGGCACAATCGAGCGCACCTGTGGCGCGGTGTTCGTGTCGCTCTACGTAGGACTGCCCATGGCTGTGTTGGTCGCACTGCGATCACTGGGCAGTGGCAACTGGGGACTGGCAGCGTTGCTGGTCACCATTGCCGTCACAAAGTCGACTGACGCGGGAGCGTACTTCAGTGGCAAAGCGCTAGGAAAACACAAACTGATACCGCGATTGAGTCCAGGCAAGACTCGCGAAGGTGCGATTGGCGGGATATTAACCGCCACGATCGTTGCATTCGTCTGCCTGAAGTGGCTTTTTCCGCAGATCGCTGGGGCGTCGATCGGCCCAGTGATGACACCTTCGATCCCTGGCGTCGACCAGCCCTTTTGGGGGGCTCTTTTGCTGGGGCCACTCCTAGCTGTCTCGGGAATGATCGGTGATTTAGCAGAATCTTTAATCAAACGAGATTCGGGTGCGAAGGACAGTGGAAACTGGCTCCCGGGGCTTGGTGGTGTCTGGGACGTCACAGATTCACTGATTGCAGCGGTATTGCCGGCGTTCTTGTGTTACGTCGCCGGGGTGGCCGCTTGATTACAAGGGAATGAACGCGGGTTTCCGCCCGCCCAAAAAACTTCTGTTCCCTGTCGAAACGTATAGAATACAACCGTCTGAACAACCGATCTCTGCAGGCATTTGAATGACCGAAGCAACGCTTTCGATCACCAATCAGGATGAAATGTTGGCCCTCTTCGGGCCCCGCGATCAACACCTTCGCAAACTGCGACGGCTGTTCGATGTTACGATCACACATCGTGACGGTCGAATCCGTATCTCAGGGGAGAGTGACGGGGTCCAGCGCGCCACTCGAACTCTTGAGAAGCTTCAGCACGTCAGTCGCAAACAGGGCGGCTTGACCGCTGGCGATGTGGAAACCGCTGCTTCGGAAGAAGGAGCGATCATTGCTGGGGTTGCGGCCAAGATGGCTCTTGGTGGCGAAGAGATCGATATCCAACACGCTGGTCGTCGCATCAAACCGCGAACTCCCGGCCAAGCTCGTTACGTCGAGGCGATTCGCGCTCACGATCTGACCTTTGCAACCGGTCCGGCTGGTTGCGGCAAGACCTACTTGGCAGTCGCAACGGCAGTCGAAGCTCTGCGTGCTGGCCAGATTCGCAAGATCGTCCTGGTCCGTCCAGCAGTCGAAGCTGGTGAAAGCTTGGGCTTCCTGCCTGGTGACCTGCGTGCCAAACTGAATCCGTACTTGCGGCCCTTGATGGACGCGCTCGGCGAGATGGTCGATTACAACCAAGCCCGTAACCTGATGGAACAGGACTTGATCGAAGTCATTCCTCTGGCCTACATGCGTGGACGTACGTTGAGTGATGCCTTTGTCATTTTGGATGAAGCGCAGAACACGACCGTCGCACAAATGAAGATGTTCCTCACCCGGATGGGCGAGCGCAGCAAGATGGTTGTCAGTGGCGATGCCACTCAGCAAGATTTGCCGCGCGGCGTCACCAGTGGTCTCAGAGACGCTTTGCGTCGACTGGGCGATTTAGAGGACATCGGAGTTGTACGTTTGCAAGCGAGCGACATTGTTCGTCATCGTTTGGTACAAAAGATCGTCGAAGCATACGAGAATGTGGACCGAAACGATTCTGACGCCGACCACGGGGAACACTAGGACCTGCGATCAACTCTCAATAGGAAGACGCCACTCGCGAGAAATCGTGGGCGGCGAAAGAGTGAGACGGTCCAAACACCATGAGTGGTGCAAGCAAGCAACGAACACGCCCAGAACGACTGGATTCGCTTGGCATTCAAAAGCCGCGACTGGTCCAGTGGTGGCAGGATAGCGACAAATCGGACTTTACCGTTCGACTGGGGTTAGCGATCGCGGCCGCAGTCGCCTTGTTGGTCTGCTGCCATACCTGGCGGCCACCTTTCTCGTTCCGATTGGGGGCGATTCCTCCTCGCGACGTTGTGACCAGGGTCACGTTCGAGGTCCCCAACGAAACGGAAACCGACGCTCTCCGCAATCGCAAGAAACGCGAGACGGTGGTCTTCTATCGAAATCGAACTCAGCCGTTGGACGAACTGAGCGCGGCCCTCAAGAACGAATTGTTCTTGGTCTTGGGTGCCGACTCATTTGACTCGCTTCGAGAAGAAGAACGCAACGCGTTCGTGCAATTCTACGAAGGCGATGAAACGGCTCCCGATGAAGATGCGCGAAGATTCTCGTTGCTGAAATCTGTCTTTGCGGACGACCCAGAGTTGAAGAAGCTGGACGACGCGATCAACATTGCGATGCAGAAGAATCGCAAGTATGGCTTGATTCAGGCGCTCGATCATGATCCCGACGACGGCAGTCAAGAACGCATCCTCGTTTACCCTGTCGGGCAACCTGACGACATTCTGAATGTCGAGATCGAAGATGCGCGCATCGCACAGGCTTCGGTCAAGCTCGCCGGGCTGTTGAAAGAGCAGTTTCGCAGTAAGTTTCCAGGCGGCGATTATGAAGCAGCTGCTGAGATGATCAATGATTGGATCCTGGAGCGACTGCCTCAATATGAAACGTTGCAGTACGATCCCGAACGAAGCGAAATTGCTCGCCAGGAAGCGGCCGCCAAAGTCGAGCCTGTGATGATCCCGTATCGCACGGGCGAATCGAAACTGGCGGAGGCCGGTGAGGCACTTTCTGAAAAAGAAATGGGGTTGCTCAAGCGAGAATGGGAAACGCTGGTCAGCAGCATGCGGCTGACCGACCAAGTGGCTCGGATGACAGCCTATGCGGGCATGATTGCGGCCCTGTACCTGCTGTCTGCGACTTTCATCTTTTTCGTTGATGATCGCCACTTGCTCAAGAATCGTGCTCGGTTGGCCAAGCTGCTTGGGATCATGGTGGTGACGATCAGTTTGGGTTATGCCGCGTCAGCAGACCAATGGCGGGGCGAGCTGATTCCGCTCGTGCTGGCCTCCATTTTGTCAGCGGTCGTGTACGGACGCGAGTTAGCGCTGCTATTGATGGCAGCCGCTTGCGTCAGTTTGACCCTGTTCTTGGGCGCAGACCTAACGGTCCTCGTGACGATGGCGGCGGCCTGTACGAGTTGCATTTTGCTGCTCGGGCGGATTCGCAGTCGCACGCACCTGTTCTTTGTCGGCGCCACCTCAGCTGCCATCACGATCTTGACCATCATCGGTGTTGGCATCGTCACCGGTCAGACGCTTTCCTCGGGTATCGTGGACTCGGACTTCGACCCGTCGTACCACGGTCCGCTGTTCAACACCGTTGTGATGGAATTGGTCAACGAAGCCTGTTGGGCAGGGTTCTGCATCATGGTTTCGGCCAGTGTGATGACACCGCTGCTGCCGTTCGTGGAAAAGGGATTTGGCGTTCAGACGGACTTGAGTTTGTTGGAACTTGGCGACGCCAGCCATCCGTTGCTACGACGCTTGGCCCAACGTGCTCCAGGAACCTACAACCACTCGATCAACGTCGCATCGATCGCCGAAGCTGCTGCGGATGCAATCGGAGCCAACGGGCTGCTTGTCCGCGTGGGCGCTTACTTCCACGACATCGGCAAGATGTTCAAGCCGGAGTACTTCATCGAGAACCAGAGCGCTGGAGTCAACCAGCACGATTCACTTCAGCCAGCGATGAGCACTCTGGTGATCATTGCTCACGTCAAAGACGGTGCCGACTTGGCACGAAGCCATCGCTTGCCGGAGCCGATCATCGACTTCATCTTGCAGCACCATGGCACGACACTGGTCGAGTACTTCTATCGTGAAGCCACTCGTCGTAGTGAAGAAGATCCCAATGGCGAATCCGTCAGTGACAAAGATTTTCGCTATCCGGGACCTAAGCCACAGACGTTGGAAGCGGCGGTGATGATGCTGGCCGACACCGTTGAAAGTGCCAGCCGTACTTTGGTCGATCCGACGCCAGCCCGGATCCAAAACCTGGTTGACTCGATCGCACAGAAGAAAATGGGCGATGGTCAGTTCGACGAATGCGGACTGACGTTCAAACAACTCGCTCAGATTCGTCATAGCCTTGTGAAGTCCCTTACCGCGATCTACCACGCACGTGTCAAATATCCTGGACAACAATCCGCCTGAAGAGATCCTGATCGTTGAGATCACGATTGATGACTCGGTTTCCGATTGCGACGAAGTTGATGGGAATCGGTTTCGCCAAGCAGTACTCGCCGCGGCAGCAGAGCGAGATTTCCACCGTGGCGAGATTGGGATTCGTGTCACCGACGACCCCTCGATTCACGAAATCAATCGCGATCACCTCGGCCATGACTACCCAACCGACGTGATCAGCTTCGCCTATGCTTGCCAAGCGCCAACCATTGAAGGTGCGTTGGTCGTCAGCGTTGATACTGCCCGTCAGAAAGCGGCAGAACTTGGCTGGTCCTCGAAACATGAACTACTCTTGTATGTCGTTCACGGCGTCTTGCACATCGCGGGAATGGACGATCACGAACCGAACGATCGTGCCGCCATGCGGGCTGCCGAGCGAAGCGTATTGACCACATTGGGAATCAAAGAGATCGAAAACTTCAGCCCCGATCAGCCAGCGACCACAGGAGATCAAGCGTGATCAGCTCGAATGGATGGTGGGCACTTTCGCTGGTCGGTTTTGTGCTCAGCAGTGTCGGTGGTTTGGGCGGGCAGCTCTTGGATCGCTTTGCCGGTAAATCGCTCGAGGCGTACTGCCGGCTCAAGAAGAACCGTGACCGCTTCGGTGCCGTTCTGGACCACCAGGAAACTGCGATCCGAGGCAGCGACTACCTGCGGATGATTGGAACGGTCGTGTTCTTGATTGCAGGAACCGCTGCAATCTTCGTCAACGACAGTGTCCCAACCGCTGGTCGATTGTTGATCTGGGGAGTCGGCGCTGTTGGGCTGATGATGATGGTGCACGTCTGGCTGCCTGCCGCAGTGACGCGTTTCGCATCCACCCAAGTGCTTTCCCACTCCTGGCCGTTTTGGCGTTCGTTGTCGATTGTGATGAGCCCGCTCTCGGCCCCTGGTGAGCTTGTCGAACTGGTCACACGGCGATTGACTGGGACTGCAGAAAGTGAAGACGAGGACGAAGAACAACTGGAGGATGAGATTCGCACGATCGTGACCGCTGGAACACGTGAGG
>JBGCGI010000265.1:0-15970 GCA_045110715.1 Rubripirellula sp. | reverse complement strand
GTTCACGAGTGCCCTGCCACAGACTGTCTACGGTTGGTACCGCTATTCCCATCTCAACGTGGGCGACGAACTCCGAACGATTTGGAAGCGGCCCGATGGCAGTGTCGCGAAGATCGATACGATCAATCAGACGACGGACAGTCTTGGAGGCTGGCACGCTCATACGATTGAACCGTCGGTTTGGACGCTGGAAACCGGCACATGGTCCGTCGAAATTGAAGTCAACGGTGAGCTGAAGAGAGAGACTTCGTTCGATGTTGTAACGGGAACCGCGGCACCGGAAATTCGTGTTCGACACGACGGACGTCTCACACCCGATGCGCGAACAACGGCGTATCGATTCGGCGACGCCGCGCAAGGATCGGTTGGCCCCACTGAAACATTCACGATCGAAAACCATGGTCATAGTGATCTGCTTCTGTCGGAGTTGGCCTTGCCAGACGGGTTTTCTGTTTCTGGCGGATTCCCAAACGCAATCGCAGCAAGTAGCAGTGCATCCTTCTCGGTACAACTGGAAACCTCCGTCATCGGACGCAAATTGGGGGAACTTCGTTTCACCACGAATGATCTCGACGAGCCTTCCTTTGATTTTCCGTTGGAAGGAAACGTTACCGGCACTCCACCCTCTGGTGCACCGGCGCTCCATCGCAACGCGGCGCCGGCGATGGGCTATGTGCTGGGCTCAAACACTCAATCGATCACGCCGGAATTGACCTTTGTGAATTCAACAGCCAGCACTTTGGACGGTGCTGTTTTGTCTGCAATTCACGCGGTTGGCGGTCGCGGAGGTGATCTACTTGAGCTGATTTCAGAGGGGGATTCTGCAGGCGAAGTGGCAGTCACTGGTGAGACTGTCAGGTACTCAGGAGCGATTGTTGGTTCACTTGCTGGAAGCACGCCGCATCGTTTCGTGGTCACATTTTCCGCGAACGCCACAGCAGACGCTGTTCAGGCAATCATGCGGCAAATTGGATGGCGGACGAGTAATCAGATATCAACTGCGCCTCGTACGATCGGTCTCCGATTCACCGACGCAAACGGACTCGTTAGCGAACAAGCCTATCGTGAGATCGTTCTCGGTCGGCCTCATTTGATTTTGCAAGTCGACTCGGATCTGAATTCCCTCTTGATAGAAGGCGGCGCGAGTACGACTGCATCATTGACGCGCAGTGGAAATCTCGACTCGTCTCTGCTCGTCGACCTAAACAGCAGCGACCAAGGAGTTGCGAGCGTTCCTGCCACAGTCACATTTCCTCCGGGCCAATCGACGGTATCCTTCGAAATCACTCCTGCAAGCGGAGGACAATTGGACGCTTCAACGGACGTGGATATCGCCGCGTCGGCTGCCGGGTTTGACGCCGTCACGGATCGGACGATTGTTTTGGACAGCGAGCAGACCAGTGTGTTTTCTGTGATCAATACGCTCGACTCCGGCCCAGGATCGTTGCGTCAGGCAATTCAGGATGCGAACGCCTCTTTGCAGGAGGCAACCATCGAGTTTTCAATTCCTGCAACGGACCCGAACTTTGTCGACATCGACGAACTGAGCGGAAACCCAAACGCCGATTCCACTCCAGATGTGTTTCGTATTTCGTTGGAAACCGCGCTGCCTGCGATCAACCACAACCTGGGACGCCCGATCACAGTCCTTGGTGGATCGCAAATCGCACAGACAGGTCTATCCAATCCCAACGGACCGCAAATTGAATTGGATGGAAGTAACGCGGGAATTGCCGCCTCGGGACTGCGAACTCTCAGCCCGAGTGTCGCGGTTTCGGGGCTAGCTGTCGGTGGGTTCGACCGTCACGGCGTTTGGGTCAATAGCGACGGTGTCTCGCTGACGGACGTTTGGATTGGTGTCGATGGTACTGGACAGGCGGTTCGCCCGAACGGCGGAAACGGTCTCTTGATAACGCGATCTGAAGCGGTAAATGTTTCCGGATCGCTTTTCCCTGCTGTCATTTCGGGCAGCGGAAGTCATGGCGTTTCCATCGACGATGACAGCAACAATATTGTCATTCAAAACGCGCACATTGGCACAGACGTCAGCGGGGGCGTCGCGATAGGCAATGCCATCGAAGGCATCCGCGTGGAGCGTGCCGGCGGCGTCGAAGTGGTTGACAGCGTTGTTTCCGCGAATGGTCGCGATGGCGTTTTCGTTTCTGGCAATATCGGTCCAATCACATTGCGGGGCAATCGCATCGGCACGACGCGGGACGGTCAAAGCACGCTCGGCAACGGTGACGACGGCATCGAAACGTTCCAAGCGAATCAGATTGTTGTTGGCGGGCCGAACGGTATCGATGGCAACACCATTTCGTCAAACGGACGACGAGGATTGAATTTCTTTCGGACTTACGCGATTGATGTTTCCAACAACATGATTGGTACCAATGGCGACGGCACGATCGGGTTGGGAAATTCAAGTCATGGTTTGGAGTGGTTTGAGACCACGAACATTACGCTGACAGACAACGTGATTTCAGGCAACGATCGCGGGCTGGCGCCGTTTCGAGGTGGCTATCTACCGCAAGTGGTTCAGTGGCAAGCGAGTGCGGGAGGAAACGATCACTACTATGTCTTCAGTACTGTCCGAATGAACTTTGCCGCGGCTGAAGGCGTTGCCAATCGCGCTGGCGGGGACTTGGTGAGCATTTCTGATGCCGCAGAAAACGCGTATTTGACAAGCCAGTTCGGCAACCAGTCTCCATGGATCGGATTCACCGACCGAGACGTTGAGAGTCTGTTCGCCTGGACCAGCGGCCAGCCTGTCACTTACACCAATTGGAAGTCCGGTGAGCCGAATGATCGACAAATGGAGGACGCCTCCTTTCTTGGTTCGGATGGCACGTGGTCGGATTCCGATCGCTTTGATGTCCGAAATTTCGTGCTCGAATTTGACGCGCTGCCAGATTTCAATGAAGTCCAGAATGCGTTCGGACTTCAAGTGCTGAGCGGAAATCGAATCGGTACCAATGCCGCTGGCGACGCAGCCATTCCAAACCGACGAGAGGGAGTGTCGTTCTTTCAATCGAGCGGCATTGTGATCAAGGACGGCAATGTTGTGTCGGGCAATGGCCTGGACGGAATCAAAATCAGCGATTCCAACAGCAGCGACGCTGTCGTTACAGGAAACTTGATTGGGACAAACTTGCTTGGCGATGCAGCCATTCCCAATGGCGGAAGTGGTGTTCGCATTGGCATCCAAAATGTTCAGATCGGTGGTGTTGGATCGGGAGACGCCAACCTGATCGCGTTCAACACTGGCAACGGAGTTCAAGTCGACAATGGGGCAACGCGTGTTTCCATTCGCGGAAACTCGATCTACGCCAACGGTCTATTGGGAATCGATCTAGGGAACGATGGAATCACCGCGAACGATCCCGGTGATTTCGATACCGGTCCAAACGAATTGCAGAATCATCCGCTGATCAGTTCGACGAGCTCGGACGCTGCGAGCACATTGATCAGTGGGACCTTGAACGGCGTCGCAAATTCGATCTTCACGCTGGACTTTTACGCCATCGAACTTGCCGCCGGCTTGGAGACGAACGGGCAGACGTTGGTCGGAAGCACGCAAGTCACGACCGACACGTCTGGGAATGCTTCGTTTTCTTTCAGCGCACCCTTGATCCCCGCGGCGACGCAGCTGACAGCCACGGCAACCTCTGCTGATGGGAACACCTCCGAATTTGAGATCTTCTATTCGGATTCGATCGCACCGACGGCCACCTTGGATCCCTTGCCTGCGTCCACGACTTCCAAAGCGATCCCGGTGACCGTGTCCACAATCGACGTTGCCAATCCTGCACAGCCGCTCGAAGTGGTCAGCGGTGTTGTCGATGTGGATATCTATGTCGCTACTGATTTCGGCGCATTCGAATATTGGATCACCGTTCCTGCTGCTGATCCGCAAGCGATTTTTCTTGCCGAAAGCAACCACTCCTATGCGTTCTACGCTTTGGCCCGCGACGCTGCTGGCAATCGGGAACAGACTCCCAGCGGTGGAGTTTCCATTGAGGCGGGAATTCAAGTTCCCGATTTGGATGCGCCGCTAACGGCCATCCATGCAATCGATTCAACGAGTGATCTGATTCGCGTCGATGTTTCCGCGAATGACCCGGCTGGGGTGGGACTGAGTCAGATCAGCCTGAGTGTCGCTGTCGACGGCGGTGCTCCACAAGACGTCGGAATGGTCTTTACGCCCTCTGGATCGACAAGCCACACCGCCAGCTTCGAGTTTCCTCCGATTGCAGACGGTGTCTCTCACACCTATCTCTTCACTGCCATCGCCACGGATCGTGCAAACAATCAAACGCCGCTCGCTGAGGCAGCGATGTTGGCCGTCGATGTGACCAAGCCTGTTGCTGCTGTCCCTGAAATCCTTGATGTGTCAGTCGCTCAACAACGTGTTCAGCGTAGCTTCATCGGAAACGTTGATCTGCTCTTCAACGAGGCTGCTGATGTCGGTTTGATTCAGTCCAGCGGACTGCAACTGGTGAATCAAGGACTGGATGGCATTCAACCGGAAGTCAACGTTGACTTGACTGGCAAGACCGTCGTCGAAGGCCGTCGGATCGTCATTGATTTTGGCAGCCAAGGTATCGGTGGCGACGCCGACGGAGTACTTGGGAACGGGATCTACGAACTCAGGATCGACTTTGACAACGACAGCGTGGTTGATCAAGTGTTTCGATTCTATCGGCTGCTAGGCGACATGAACGGTGATGGCGTCGTTGACTCGGTGGATCGCGAGTTGGTCACTGATGCCTATCGAAGCAACCGTGGTGATCTTGGAAATGACGTCGACGGGACCGGAAGAGTGGACGGTCGCGACCTGCGAATCGTAACTCAACAGAACGGATCGGCGATCACTGGCGTGTTGCCCTAACGAAATGCCCTCTCCTCCCTATCAAGTGTTCCAATATGAACCGATTGAGTCTCTGCTCGCTCGTCCTGGCCGCGTTCTGTTTTGCATTCTCGGCGAAAGCAAATGCCGGAATTGTTTTGACGGTCGAATCCTCTTCGATCGCCGCTGGCGGATCGACATTGATCGACGTTTCGATTCTCTCAGATGACATGCTGGGAGATTCAATTGCCTTTTACGACGTGCAGTTAGAAATACAGCCACTGTTGGCAACTGCTGGTACCGACATCGTATTCTCCGGGGCGCAACCTGAATCGTTTCTCGATGACCCCAACTATCTTTTTGCGGGTACCAGCTTTGCAAAGGCCTTCGCGGTCGATGCGACGTTCGTGGATCTGGGCATGCCTCAGCGACTGTCCGTCACCGACTCGAATGAGCCACTTGCGAACGCTCTGATCACAGGCCCGCAGTTACTCGCGCAATTGCAGGTACAGCATCAGTTTCCGATCGGCGTTGACCCAAGCACACTGATTGGTGACCAGTTTCGCATCAGCGTGATCAGCGCGAGCTTCGACGTCGAGAGCGCGAACAACCTCATCCCGTATGCGGGACCGGTTTCCTTTGGCAACTCAGGCACTCTCACGGTCAGTGCTGTTCCCGAGCCAACCTCGCTTCTGTTTCTGGCCGCGTTTCTAGGATGGGCACGTTTGAGGTACCGCCGGATCAAATCTCGTGAATCGTCACCCATGTCGATGCCAGCATGACCAATCGCTAATCTGAGTGCGGAATGCTCTCGTGAGGACATCGAAAACCGGGGCATCTTCAACACGGCTGCTAACGCGTAGGTTCATGTGAGGATGCGTCCCCGTCTGTCACCCACGTGGAAGAGCTCAAGCCGGGTGAAGCCTCTCGGCGGACAATTTGTCGGTGGTGTTACTTGGTGAAGCGACGAACCAAGCAGGAAGCCGAGCGTGGCGTAGTGCTAGAGAATCCCTACAATCGATTGAATTGAGTCCCCTGAAGAAGACGTGTTCCGAATTCAATGAATCGGATCTCTCTCATGGCGGGAAATGGACATAGCTTTCTGTTGTCACGCATTTTCCGCGAGTTCGCGCGTCACTTCATCAGTCTTGATCAAGGCAAGCCGACCGCAATCTCGGGACGCAAGGTCATCGGTTCACCTGTTGGATTGCCAGACTGCAGACGCGTTGAGAGAATGCAAATGTGATCTTTTCTAACACGATTAGGGTACAGTCCGATGATGCATCAAGCAATTATCGGGGGGATCTGTGCGGCCATCACGTTATGGCTAGGACCAGTAGGCTTTGCTGAAGATCGATCTATTTTTAGGATCGAGGAAGATTGGGAATTGAGGATCAATGATCCTGATCCAGCAAACTTCTCACCCCAGATTACACTCTTCGTTTCTCCCAGTGTGAACTCGGAGGTTGACTACTTTCAGGTGCAACTGAACTATTCAGCCGACTCCGAGTTCTCAGGCGGTGGTTTCGATGTCGCCGCTGTGCGCGGTGGAGACGTTGCTGATGAAGTGAGGAGTGTTACCAGTCAGGCTCTATCGGAGAGCAATGACGAAATTCGTTGGACCAATGTGATGGTGGTCGTTAACGAAAAGCTTCTGTTTGCAGTCAAGAACGGTTCGTCACAGGTGTGGGGCGAATTCGGGGGGCCAGAGTATCTTGTTGAGATCCCAGAGGCAGCCTACCCGGATCTCGCTGAATACCACCCTCAGCAAACACTTGATACCGTCGATATCGGATTTGGCGCCAACCGAGTCGATTCATTAACGCTCGTTCGCGTTCGCGTCTATTACACGGACGGAAAAGTCACGACCGTTCCGGTCAATCGTCAGCCTTGACTCTCAAGGTGATCGGATCTCGAACGACCATCTCCTTTTGCACGCAGTCAGCACAGAACTGAAGGGTTCCCTTGTCGCATTCATCTCTCATGCCAAAAATCTCTGCCGACGGCTTTCGTTCAATAGCGTCGGTATGTTCCCCAAGCAGCGCACGCTGTCAAAAAAGCAGCCTTGATCGCTATCGAGAAATGCAAATCGAATCTCGCCAAGGAGTAGCGACGATTCTCGGTTTGATTCTCACCCTTGCTCTCATGGTCGTGATGGCGATCACTTTGGACTTCGGAAGGATTCATGTTGCGCAAACCGAATTGCGTCGATCAGCTGACGCTGCAGCGATGGCGGCTTGCTGGGAGATGTATGATCAACAGTCGTCAGGCGCAGCGGGCGACGCGGTTGAGGTTCAGGCGAAGCAAGCGGCCAACGACTATGCATTGGTCAATACGATCATCCAAGAGTCGTCACAATTTTCCAATGGGGATGTCGAACTGGGGCAGTATGACATTCACGGGAATTGGGATCTCTCTGATCCGGCTTCCTTCAATGCCGTGCGAGTCACTCTTAATCGCCACTCCAATAGCAACGGTGAGCTTCCGCTAATTTTTGGATCAATCACAGGACGCGATACTCAGGCTCTCAGCCGAACCGCAACGGCGGCCATGTTGGCATCCATCTCTGGATTCCAAGCTCCATCCCACAGTGACTCACAAGTCAATATTTTGCCAATCGCGTTGGATCTTCCCAGCTGGTTGGATGCAGTCGCTAGCGCAACGACCGATGACTTTGCGTATGTAAACGGGCGAGTCGAGCCGGGTTCCGACGGGATCTTCGAGACGAATCTTTATCCGAAGGGAACTGGCGCCCCCGGAAATCGAGGCACTGTCGACATCGGCGGTGCGAATAACAGCACTGCAGACTTGTCCCGGCAAATCCTAACCGGCATCTCTGCCCAAGACTTCGAAGACCTCGGGGTTCCGCTCGTTTTTGACGAGAACGGAATCCTTGAGCTCAACGGTGATACCGGTATCAGCGCTGGAATCAAGGATGAGCTCGCCAGCCTGATTGGAAAGACGCGAATCATTCCCATTTACACGAGTGTCGTGGGGAATGGCAACAATGCGATGTTCACTATCGTTCGCTTTGAAGGAGTACGCATATTGGATGTGAAGTTGACGGGAAAGAAGGATGGCAAGCGTGTCATCGTCCAGCCAGCCAAAGTCTTAGCCCGCAACGCGACAATCGACTTCACTGGAACTCACACGAGTTCTCACTTGGTTACGCCCGTCATGTTGGTTGAGTAAAAATCGAGAAAACCATGTCCAATACACACGACTCTGCAAAACACTCGCATGCGCTCCGGAAAACGGTATCCAACCGGCGCGGTACCTCAGCTGTCGAGTTCGCACTGATCGCTCCCTTGATGATCTTGTTCACCTTCGGATTGATAGAGATCGGTCGCGTGATGCTCGTGAAGCAAACCGCGACACATGCTTCACGCGAAGCAGCAAGAGTCGCCGTTAGACCAACAGCAGACTACCAAGACGTGATTGACCGAGCGACAGAAGAGCTGTCTGTGCTGGGAATCCAAGATGCTTCCACCATCGAATTGGTGCCATCGTCTTTGCAGGACGCTGCTCCTGGAACGCCCGTCACCGTACGAGTTCTTGTTGATGCGGCTTCCGTAAGCTGGGTGTCGGGCTACTTCGATTTCACGTTTTCGGAAATCATCGCAGAGTCTTCCATGCGACGAGAAAGCACCGATTAGTGTGGATTGGAGGTCAGCATGAGCGATCCTCGCAGCGGCTGATCAAAAAATCTAATCCAAGACTTTCCAGTTTTCAGAGCTTTTCAACACTGCAATCCTCCGCAACATCAATCCGCTGCGTTTGCTTCCTTGGATTCACGCCAGCCTTGGCGGTAGGCTTCGAAGCCATTTCGGACTTGTTCAGCGGACTCGGACAGAGCGTTGTCGACGCTTTCATCAAACAGATCCAAACCTTGCGACTGCAAGGACCTTGCGACGTGAACCGCGACAGCTACGTCCTTCGATTCCAGCTCGGACAGGCATTGTTCCAGATCGCCGCTGCTTTTCTGGATGATCTCCCTGGCGTAGTCCGCGGCACTTTCCCGTCGGCCGTTCTTGTCGGCGTCGATCCAGATCGCGCCGCTGCACCCGTAGGTCTTTGACGTCCAATCGGGCGAATCTGGTTGGTAAGGTTTGGCCGTTGGCCAATGAAGGCCTGCGATTCCAGGCCCCGTCGCCACGGCTACTAAGTGCACGTCGTGAACTGGCATTGGCATCGACCATTGAATCTCTGCATGCACGCCTGCCCGCTTCCCCGGTGAGTTCGCGGCAAGGTCCCAGGATCGAATCGGCGTTCCATTGGCGTACAGCACTAGGTCATTTGCTGTTGTCCACTCCGGTCCAAGCACTCGGATGGCAACATCGACCGTGTCGCCAGCCGGTGCCGCTGTCGAACCCGATTGGTATTTCTGATCCACGATCATTTCGCAGAGCAGGCCATAGCTCACCATCACCTGCCCCGCCAAGAACGCATCCGCTGCAGCCGTGATGTCGATTTCTCCGGGAGTTCGATCATCACAGCGAATGTAGGTTCGCCCCTGCCCTACGGAATAGCGGGCAACATCGTGAGAGTCGCTGCAACCAACGGGCGTGATCGAGTAGCCTGCATTCAGCATCGACATCCAGTCATGTGTCAGCTGCATGATGTCCGTTTGAGTCGCGCCAGAATTGATCAACTCCATGGCATTGAACCTGATCGGCCAGCCATCCAGATTCGCCCCGGCAATCGCCAGGTGCATCTTGGAACCAAATGGCGTCGTCCCGCCGTGCAGGTCACGGGCGTGATTCAAAATGGCGACTCGGATTCCCGGTGTCGCAAAGATCGAATCCGTGATTTCGGCCCACTCGTTTAACTTGTGATTGGGCGCGGTTGCGTTGCGACGGATGGGCCAGACGTTGAAATGGCCGACCTTGGTTGTGACTTCGTTGCCGATCACTGGCGTGAAATGCTCGCTGACCTTCATCGCGTAGGCAAAGGGGCGATGGTCAATCTGGACGTTGTGATCCGTGGCCACGGGCAACTCAACACCTTCGCCTGCCAGCGTCACCATGCGTTCGTACACATTCGCATCGCCATGCCCCGAATGGGTCCGCGTGTGAACGTGCGTGTCACAAGCAACATAGCCGCTGGTGGCAACTTGCCGAGTGATCGTCAGTTGCTTGTCTGCGGACTCTCCGGCCTCCAGTTCCAGCTTGCACGTCGAAATGGAGTACTCAAATCCACGTCCAACCGTGACCGTATAGTTGCCCGGCGGGAGACCAAAGGATGCATGGCCTGTGGAGGTGTAGACCACGCCGGGTCGAATCGCCAACGCGTGCTTTGACAGTTCATTGGTTGAGTCGGCGCCAACGCTTTGGAGCGCGCCGGCCTCGTTCGTCACCGTGATCCTCGCGGGTGTTGGCTCGCCTTGCGAATCGCTCACTTCGATCTTGACGGTTGCTTGTCGCAGGACTTCGTCGGGTGATTGAGGGCCGATCGCGATTTCACCAACGCGGATGTCGTCGATCACACGTTTGCGGCTTGTCTCTTGCGAGATCGTTAGCTGGTTGTCACCGTCGACAAGCACACCGGGCGGCAGCAAAAAGTACTCCACCATGTCATTCTCATCGAGTCGCAGCGTTCCGATCGGTTGATCGTTCAGCTTGATCTGCCAGGTTTGCTTGACATCTTGATGCCGTAAACGCAGGTAGCCATCGCCGTTATTCTTGGTCGCCGCGAAACTTAGATTCAACGATTCGCCATCAGGCTCAGAATCAAAGCTTGTCCATTCCGCTGGTCCAGCCAAACGCAGATGGAGCAGTTCGTTCTGCAACGTTCTTGCGCCAATCTCTTGCGCGTGAAGTTGGCAGTTCGCCAAAAAGAGGAGAGGTAGAAATGAGAGAAATGTGCTGAGGTGAGTCATCATGGCAGACAAGCAATCGTGGCTAAAGCTTCGAGCCATAGCCACTCGTTTGGATTCATCGAGTGAGCCGCTGGCGAATCGCTACTTGACTGCAACTGATTCCGAGTCATTTCGGTTGCGGTAGAGAAAGGCATCGGAGGTGAGTAGTGACACGATCAACGCTTTCATGCTGCCGCCGTTGTCCCTGTAGGCGCGGTGTGCTTCTTGGAGCACCGGGGCGTCATGAAGCGTTTCGTTTCGGCCCATCCAGAAGCGGAACGCGTGGCGGACGAAGACTTGCTCGGCTCGTTCGCTTTCTGCCAGCCTCTGAATCAGCTCGATCGCGTCGGCGACTTTTCCGTCGAGCGTTGGATCGCCGGAGTCAATGATTTCACCGGAGGTGTCCACGGGCTTGTCCAACTCGGTCAGTCGGTACAGACCTGCGTGGTTGTACCGTTCGAAGGGCAGACCCAGTGGATCCATCTTCTTGTGGCAAGTCCAGCAATACTCTTCACGTGTGACCCGCATGCGTTCACGCAGTGTTTTCTTGGGCTCGTCGGGCAGCATCGCGTCGACCGTGATCGGTACATCAGGAATACCGCCACCGAGCAAGCGTTCGTGAATCCAGTGTCCACGCCGAATCGCATGGTTGTCCATGGCGTCGGAGTGTGAAACGAGCCAGCTTGGATGTGTCAGGATGCCTAGACGCTCACCTTTGGGTGCCGTCGCCAACATGCGTTCTGGTTTCATCGATCCGTTGCCGAAGCTCTTTCGACTCACTCGTGCGAACAGCTTCGGGCCAGAAAGCTCCGCCTCGGCGACGCTGTGGTTGAGCCTCGATCGCCTTTTCTTTTCCGCGGTTGCACGCTTTTTGGCGGCGGCCAACGTTTTCTTTTTCGCCGCTAAATCTAGCTTGGCGTCTTCTTCGCCGGGGTTGGCTTTGAGTTTGGCTTTCAGCTCAGCAATCTCGTTTTCGATCACTGCGACTTTATCGGCTTCGATCTTCGCTTGCTCTTTGGCCGCTTCCTTCTCCGCAGCAATCGCATCAGCTTTTTCTTGCTTGGAGCGTTCTCTGCCAAAGTAGACGGCGTCTCCTTTGGTGGCCACGATTTTGTCCGTCGTTAGCAACTGTTTCAACACGTCTTGGTCTTCTTGCAGGATCAGCTCGATCAGGCGGTCGGTGCTTGCTTTCGCATCGAACATGGCTCGGTAATGTGATTGCCCCCTGTTGCTGGCGCCGGTGTCTGCCAGTGCTTTGGAGTCTTTGCAAATGTAACCAGCGAGATCGTAGTCGAAGTAATCTCGGAAGAATCGCAAAATCCGCGGCTTTCGGATACTGTCATCGGCCAGCATGCGTTCGACTTCACGATTCACATCCAGCCGAGTTCGCATGCGTCCTTCGATGATCGCAGCACGCAATGACTCGTCTGGCTTGATGAAACACAAGGCGTGGTTGACCGCCAAACCGAGTTCCCAGTCCTGAAGCATGACACGGCCATCTTGGTCCGCTTGACCGTTCTCGGCCAGTTCTGGTCGGAAGAGCGCGTCACGATCGAGGAAGAGGGATGACAGACCGAGCACTGCTCCGTCTTTCTTGCCGAGCTTGGCAATGGATTGCTTGACGATATCCAAGTAAGTGGCTGTCTCTTTTTTGGTCGGCGGTCGAAATGTCAACGCCTCGAAAAGATAGTTCACGGCGGCACGCAGTCGCTCGTCCGTGACGCCGTCTTGCTTCATCAGTTCATAGACCGGTGTCAGCGGGCGTCTGACTTTGGTGCTGTAGACTAGAGCGGTCGGGAGACCGCGAAGATCGCCCACCATTTTGTCCGCGATCGATTTGGGATCGTCCGTGATTTGATAGGGCTGTGCAATACTAAGCGGCCCCTCCGCCATGTAGCGAAGGAGATCGCCTGCAACACCCATGATCTGAGTCGCTTCGGCACTGTTGACGGTGTAGAAGTCGGGATAGTTCTCCAGCCCATGATTGCGGGCCGATGACAGAACAGCAGGCATGCTCTTCACGGAGGTGGCATAAGCAACTGTGCCACCTTGCCACTGGATGATGCGATCGGTCCCAAAATAGATTTTGAGTTCGCCGCCGTGATTGGTGGGCACGACATCACCACGCGTTCGCTGGCCAGGCTTTTCGGGGTCGAACTCTGGCTCCACATTGATCAACTCGTTCAGACGCGTGACGTGCTCCTGAGGCGTCACACGCCAGAGTCGTGCCGGAGAAGATGTTGGTTGGAGTTTGAGCCCATCAGGTAGTTGACCGAACAGCAGTTCATGATCGACGAAGTTGCCTTTGTTGGGATCCAGGTGAGCATGAAAGCCACCCTTGTCTCGCATGACGCGGGTCAATTCTGCGACGATCGAGTCTGAAAACTGAAGGCGTTGTACAACCTCTGGTTGCTCGGCATCTTCAGGCGGCATCTCTTTCAGGCTCACCTGTGCCCAAACGCTTCTCCAGATGCTGGCGTTGATGTCGTCGACCGGGCCCAGGTCATGGAGCGAGAGATCGCCTTCGGGATCGGTGTCGCCATGGCAGTCAATGCAGTGGTCGGCCAGAAACGTCTTCGCGAAGCTGGCGAAATCTTTGTCGACGCCCTGGCCGGGCGTGTAGGTTTCTGCTTTGGTCAGCGACGGCAGTCCGAAAACGAGGAATGCCGCACAGAGCAGGCCTGTGATTGGTGAATTCCCGCTTCCGCTGATGGAAAGGCCGGGCACTGTAGCGGCAGGGGAGGGCTCTTGGTTCTTGCTCATCATTCCTGATCGGTCGGTGATGTGTGATGGGAAATTGGCAATGCGCCGGTCGTTTGCGTCAGCAGAAGAATCCCCAAATGCCCTCGTAGCGGTCACCGCCAGGACCACAGGGCCCGCAGCTAGCGCGTCGGTTCGCAGCGCGCTTTAGGTCCGCAACGGCGTCGCCCGAAACGAAGCGAACTTTCAAAAAAGCACGGAGCGGCGGCTCTACGCTAACACTTCTTTCAACGGACCGTTGCTGACGTCAAACTTCTTGGCCATCTTGTCGTCCATGTTGAAACGATCGACGTTCTGTCCGGCAGCGCGTAGTAGCGACGTGTAAAGCGCGTTGATCGGTCGCTTGCCATCGAGTTGTGTGAAGCAACCAGTTTTGAATGCGCCGTCAAGGTTGCCAAGCAGCATGACCGGCCAGTTGGCGCCAGTGGTGTGCTGTTTGTCGGCGTTGTTGCTGGTGTAAACGATCAGGGTGTTGTCCATCATGGTGCCGTTTCCTTCGGGCACGCTTTCCAACTTTTCCATGATCCTGACTAGCATTCGACTGTTGTACTGACGAATCTTGACCCAGATTGGATTGTCGGGCTGATCCATGTGCCCCAGGTTGTGTCCCTGTTCGGTGATGCCCAGACCTTTCCAGGCACCAAAGATCTCGCCACGACCTGAGCCGATCGTGAGCGTGTTGGTGATTCCCGACGTGAGCGCCGAGATACCGAGGTCTAACAGAACGTCGTGCCAGTCCGTTTCGAACTCTGGCTTGGTGTATCGTTCGTCCACTTCGGGAGCGAACTTTCGCAAGTGATCGGAAACTGTATCGAGTCGGCCGCGAAGACCGTTGACGTCTTTGAATCCTTGAACGTACTGGCCATAGCGCTGAGCCTCGGCGGAGGGCAGCGACCGGCCCTTCGTAGCCGCCAGCTTTTCGATTTGATTCATCAGACCCGATCGGGCTTCGTGCTGAAGTCGGATGTCGCCTGAAGAGATGCCGCCATAAAGCATCTGGTAAAGGTGATTCGGATTCGAATGCATGAAGATGGGTTGACCTGCGCCGCTGGCCGACAGGTTTGCAATGGTCGGCTTGGTCCTCATGTTCTCAATCGAGTCCATGCCGATACATAGATGAGGTAGCAATGTCTCGGGCAGTGCTTTGCTCAGTTCGTAGTCGATGGTCGCTGCACTGGGCGGAACGCCGTCGCTGCCGCGGTAGCCACCGAGTGCGCCGAAGAAAGCACTGTGTGAGGGACTCGTGTGGATGCCGTGTAGTCCGTTGATGATGTGCAATCGTTCCTTGTAAGGCTCAAGTGCACTGATGGGCTCCGGAAGTGTTGCCTTCGCCAGCGATCCGCTGCTTTTCATTCCTTGGGGAACACAGGTCTTCGGATCGAAGCCCTGGTTCTGCATGAAGAAGACGATCCGTTTGGGTGACGCATTGCTGTTACCCGGCGAAGCCAAGACTTGGTCGGGAACAAGCGAGGCGCCAAATGCAGCACCGGTGCTGGCTGCGATTCCTTGCAGCATTCTTCTACGGCTGAGCATGATCAATCTTTCAACGTGAAAACGGTCGATTGTCTTTTATCGGTGAACCTGATCGGAGCTATCGATCTGGTCCGAGTGTGATTGGCAATGGTCACATGCCCACGATTGTAGCAGCGGCAGGCAAGCGAGATTTGCAGTGGAGGTGGGAGTGGGCAGGCTATTAGATAGATGCACGAAGCATCCCATTTATTTTAGCTGTTCAGAAAATCGCCGCAACTGACATCTCCGCAACGCCGAACAGCGGCGCTGAGCCCGTAATTTGCTGGAAAAACACAGAAACACCAGCAAGTAGGCCGGAACGGAGCTTCGCTGGGACCGGCCTACGCATGTCTTGCCCGTGGGAGCTTGGTCAGTTGGCTCCGGTGTCATGCTGCATGTCGTTGGCAATCTCAAGCGAATAAGAGCCAACGAACTCGCCGAGGCCCGACACGCTCACATAAACGGCTTCACCAGCGGTCACTTCGAAAACGCCTGGGGACACAGGACTCATCAGCGTTCCATTGGCGTCATGGACCTGAGCAAGCATGTCATCCGATGGCTCACCGCTGGCCGATGTCAGGATCACTGACAGAATCGAATCCTGGGCAACTACTTTGTAAACATCACGATCCCCGGGCGTATTGACACTTGCACGAGCGAACGCAGCCCGAACGGTAGCACCGCTGGCTACCTGAACGAACTCAAGTGGAGTGGCACCGCCTTGGATCGTGTCGGGATGATGATCGAGAGTCCCGCCGTCGGTTGTTGGTCCATCAAGATCAGGGATGGGGCCCGCACCATCACCAATGCCGCCGTCAGGTTCCACAGGAATCGGAGTGCCCACATCGTCGGGGTCTTGTTCCATCGGAATATCGTTGGCATCAACGTCAGTTGTCGGTCCATCGGCAAGCTCCGGGATGGCGCCCGCACCATCACCAATGCCGCCGTCAGGTTCCACAGGAATCGGAGTGCCCACATCGTCGGGGTCTTGT